>NZ_JBLKKY010000110.1:0-7753 GCF_059438195.1 Paraconexibacter sp. | reverse complement strand
CTTCGTTATGATCCTGTATTGTTTTTGGGGCAGATATTTGGTACAGGCATCTATGCCAGAAATCTATTTTTACACTTTCGTTCACTTACCTTACGTTCAGAAAAAAGCAGAAACAAGGTCGTTTGATAAGCTATTAAAAAATGAATAATTCACATGCCCTGCTTTCCAATACAAAGGCTCAATGGGGATTGTTAGCCCTGCTTTGCCTGTTTACTTTTTTTATCAATAATCGATACATAGAACCCAGCCTGATGGAGGCAAGGAATTATGTCACAGCCAGAGAAATACTGGAAAATGAACGAGGTCGGGGACGAGCGGGCGCAGCAGCGCCTCGACGGCGTCGCCGTCGCCGCGCGCCGCGCGCTCCCGCCACTGCGCGACGTCGACCTCGACCGCGGCCCCGCCCGCGAGCCCGACGGCGTCCCGGCCGAGCACGAGGTGGGCGTCGGCCGCCTCGCCGAGCGCGGAGCGCAGCGAGGAGAGGGCCTGGCGGAGGGTGTGGCGCGCGACGTCCTCGCTCGCGTCCGGGCGCAGCGCGCCGGCGACGCGCGAGCGCGCGTGGACGCCGGGATGCAGCGCGAGCCACGCGATCAGCGCCTGGCCCCGACGGGAGGAGGGCGGCGGCAGCTCCCGCCCGTCGCAGATGAGGCGGAGCCCGCCGAGCAGCTCGACGCGCAGCATGCACCGCAGCGTAGTCGCTGCCGGACGCCCCTCGGACGGCGTCGACGGCGCGCAGACGCTGGGCGGACGGTGCGCGGACGGGCGCGCGGGAGCCTTGGCGGCGTCATCCCGTCCCCCGAGGAGATCCGCCATGTGCCTGCACCACGCCCCCACCCCGACAGCCGAGCCCGCCGACGCGACCGAGGCGCGCCGCGACGCGTTCGCCGAGCGTCTCTTCGCCGCCTCGATCGAGGCGATGGACCTCGCGACGATCACGCTCGGCGACCGGCTCGGCCTCTACCACGCGCTGCACGGCCGCGGCGCGACGACCTCCGCCGAGCTCGCCGAGATCGCCGGCATCGACGAGCGCTACGCCCGCGAGTGGCTCGAGCAGCAGGCGGTCACCGGCGTCCTCGACGTCGACGACCGTCTCGCGCCGGCCGAGGAGCGCCGGTACGCCCTGCCCGAGGGCCACGCCGAGGTGCTCCTCGACGCGACGAGCCTCGCGCACACCGGCCCGCTCGCCGCGGCGGTCGCCTCGGTCTACGAGGCCGTGCCCGCGGTCGCGCGCGCGTTCCGCAGCGGCGGCGGCGTCCCCTACGAGGACTACGGCGAGACGTTCGTCCGCGCGCAGGCCGCGCTCAACCGCCCGGTCTTCGAGCGCCTCCTCGCCGGCGAGTGGCTGCCCTCGATCGCCGACGTCGACGCGCGCCTGCGGTCGGTCGATCGTCCGGGCCGCGTCGCCGACATCGCGTGCGGCGGCGGCTGGTCGAGCATCGCGGTCGCGCAGGCCTACCCGCACGTCCACGTCGACGGCTTCGACGTCGACCGCGCCTCGGTCGAGCTCGCGCGCCGCAACGCGGCGGAGGCCGGCGTCGCCGACCGCGTCCGCTTCCACCTCCACGACGCGGCGACGCCGGTGCAGGGCGACTACGACCTCGTCATGGTCCTCGAGGCCCTCCACGACATGGCCCGCCCCGTCGACGCGCTGCGCACCATGCGCGCGCTCGCCGGCGAGGACGGGGCCGTCCTCATCATGGACGAGCGGGCGGCCGAGACCCTCTCGCCCGGCGACGACGTCGAGCGCTGGCTCTTCGGGTTCAGCGTCCTGCACTGCCTGCCCGTCGGCCGGACGGAGACGCCGTCGGCGGCGACCGGGACCGTCATGCGCCCGCAGACCGTGCGCGCCTACGCGACCGAGGCGGGGTTCGCCGACGTCGAGGTGCTCCCGATCGAGCACGACACGTTCCGCGTCTACCGGCTGCGCTGAGCATGTCGGCGACGATCGACATCCACGCGAGCGTCCTCGAGGCGCCCGAGATCGCCGGCTACCGCGACCAGTGGGCCGCGGCGCCGGCCGGTCTCGCGGCGCGCTGCGGGATCGCCCACGCCGAGGCGGGCGGAGCGAGCTGCGTCGCGATCGGCGCGATGCCGGGGTCGCGGCTCGCGACGCACGCGCTCGGCCTCGCCGACGACGCGGGCGGCGACGAGCTCGCCGAGATCGAGGCGTTCTTCGCCGCGACGGGCGTCCCGACGCTCGTCGCGGTGCCGGCGGGCGCGCCCTGCGAGGCGGCGCTGCGCGACCGCGGCTACGAGCGCGAGTACCCGTGGGTGAAGTTCGCGCGGGACACGAGCCCGCCGGAGCGGATCGACTGCGACCTGCGGATCGGCACGGTCGCGGCGGCGGACGCGCCCGCGATGGGGGTCCTCCTCGCGCAGGTGTTCGACCTCCCGGCCGAGCTCGCCCCGTGGTTCGCGGCGCTGCCGGGCCGGCCGGGCTGGCACTGCCTCGGGGCGTTCGACGGCGACCGCCTCGTCGCGACGGGGTCGCTCTTCGTCCGCGGCGAGGCCGGGTGGGTGACGTGGGGCGCGACGCACCCGTCGGCGCGCGGCCGCCGCGCCCAGCAGGCGCTGCTCGCCGCGCGGATCGACGTCGCGAGGACGCTCGGCCTGCGCCGGCTCGTCGTCGAGACCGGCGACATCGCCGAGGGCAAGCCCGACGCCTCGCACCGCAACATCCTGCGGGCGGGCTTCCAGGCGGTCTACCGCCGGCCGTTCTGGCGGGCCCCCTGAACCGCACGGCCCCGCGAGATGCAGCTTCGTCACCGCAGCGGTGACGTTCCTGCATCTCGAGGAGGTGGGGGCGTCAGGTGCGGCGCTCGAGGCGGTCGGCCTCGGCCTGCTTCTCGCGGGCCTCTTCCTGGGCGCGGGCGGCCTCGTCCTTCGCCTCGCCCTTGCGCTCCTCGCGACGGCCCTGCTCGCGGAGGTGGGCGTCGTCGGCGACGTCGCCCGCGGTCTTCTTGAGGCGGCCGGTGATCTTGTCGAGCAGGCTCATGCCGCCGGGATACCCCTCGGGATCCCGGCTGAACCGCGACGGGAGTCTCAGCGAGAGCGCTTGCGGCGCTTGTCCGCGCCAGGCGGCCGCTCGGGGATCTTCCCGAACTTCTCGCGCTCCTCGTCCGTCATCTTGCGGACGGTGAGCGACCCGTTGTCGATCTGCGCCTGCATCTCCGCCATCTTCTTCTCGCGGGCGTCGTGGGCGCGCTGCTGCTGTGGACTGAGCTTGGACACTTGTGACCAATGGTACGGGGTCGGGCACCTCGGCTTCCAGGGTGCCGCTCACTCGCGGCCCCCGAAGCCCTTCATGAGCTCGAGCGGGACGGGGAAGACGACCGTCGTGTTCTGGTTGACGCCGAGGTCCCCGAGGGTCTGCAGATAGCGCAGCTGGAGGCCGCCGGCGTTCTCGCTGATGACCGATGCGGCGTCGGCGAGCTTCTCCGCGGCCTGGTACTCGCCCTCGGCGTTGATGATGCGCGCGCGCCGGTTGCGCTCTGCCTCGGCCTGGCGCGCCATCGCGCGCTGCATGTCGGTCGGGATCTCGACGTCCTTGATCTCGACGACCGACACCTTCACGCCCCACGGCTCGGTCTGCTCGTCGATGATCTGCTGCAGCTCCTCGTTGAGCCGCTCGCGCTCCCCGAGGAGCGTGTCGAGGTCGGCCTTGCCGAGCACCGAGCGCAGCGTCGTCTGCGAGATCTCGGAGGTCGCGCGGTTGAAGTCCTCGACGTTGACGACCGAGTTCACCGGGTCCATCACCCGGAAGTAGGCGACGGCGTTGACGCGCGCGGGGACGTTGTCGTGGGTGATGACCTCCTGCGGCGGGACGTTGAGCGTGATCGTCCGCAGGTCGGCGCGGACCATCTTGTCGATGACCGGGATGAGGAGGATGAGGCCGGGGCCCTTCGCCCCGAGGAGGCGGCCGAGGCGGAAGACGACCCCGCGCTCGTACTCGCGGAGGATGCGGATCGCCGCGGCGAGGAGGATCGTCACGAGGAACGCGACGGCGATGACGACGATGAGGAGGGTGCTCATGGGGTGCTCTCCGGTGGGTGGTCGGGGTCGGGACGGACGAGGAGGGTGAGGCCGTCGACGGATTCGACGCGCACCGTCGCGCCCGGGGCGACGGGCTCGCCCGAGTCCTCGGTGAGGCGGGCGCGCCAGAGCGCGCCCTGGACGTACACCTGGCCGGCGGGGTCGAGCGCGGTGCGGACGTCGGCGGGCGCGCCGACGAGGTCGTCGGCGCCCGAGCGCGGCGGGGCCGAGCGCGCCGCGATCGCCTTCGAGGCGGCGAAGAGCGCGAAGGCGCCGAGGACGACGCCGGTCGCGGCGGCGAGCGGGACCGAGACGTCGAGCGCCTCGGAGTCCGTGTCGTAGAGGAGGAGGCCCGCGGCGACGAGCGAGGCGATCCCCGCCGCGCCGAGGAGGCCGAAGCTCGGCACCTGGGTCTCGGCGGCGAGGAGGCCGATGCCGAGGACGAGGAGGAGGATGCCGGTCGCGGTCACCGGGAGCTGGGCGGTGCCGTAGAGGCCGAGGAGGAAGGCGATCGCGCCGAAGAGTCCCGGGCCGACGAGACCGGGGCTGAGGACCTCGAGCACGATGCCCAGGAGGCCGCCGAGAAGGAGCAGGTAGGCGACGCTCGGGTTGACGAGGAACTGCTGGATCTCGTACTGCAGCGGCATGTCGCGCCGCTCGACCCGCAGGCCGGTCGTGTCGAGCGTCTGCGCCTTCGGGCCGGCGATCTCGAAGCCGTCGAGCGCGCGGAGGAGGTCGTCCTGGGACGAGGCGACGAGGTCGATGAGCCCCTGGTCGAGCGCCTCGCGGGCGGTGAGGTTCTCGGCGTCGCGGACCATCCGCTCGGCGACCTCGGCGTTGCGGTCGTGCGCCTCGGCGAGCGCGCGGGCGTAGGCGGCGGCGTCGTTGGTGATCTTGCGGCCGAGGACCTCGTCGGTCTCGCCGCCGCCGAGCGTGATCGGGGTCGCCGAGCCGATGTTCGTCTGCGGGGCCATCGCGGCGACGTCGCCGGCGAGCGTGATGAAGAGGCCCGCCGACGCGGCCCGCGAGCCGTCCGGGGCGACGTGGACGACGACCGGCATCGGCGCGGTGCCGATGTCGCGGACGATGTCGCGCATCGAGGTGTCGAGGCCCCCGGGCGTGTCGAGCCGGATGATCGCGAGCGGCCGACCCTCCTCGGCGGCCTCGGCGAGCGCCTCGTCGATCCAGTTGGCCGAGGCGGGGTCGATCGTCCCGGTGAGCTCGATCGAGACGGCGGTGTCGCGGCGGTCGGTCTGCGCGGCGGCGGTCGACCAGACGAGGAGGAGCGCGCCCGCGACGAGGCAGGCGAGGGCGGCCATGCGCCGCCGCCGGGGCGGCGCGCCGGTCGCCGGGTGGCGCGAGGGGCGCACACCCGACGGGTACCCGCTCCGCGGGCCGGTAGGCGTGCGCCGGCGCGCCTACCCCAGGGCGGTGCGCAGCTCGATCGGGTTGCGCAGGCAGTACACGCCCGGGCAGTGGTCGTCGGCGGCCTGCTTGATCTCGGCGAGGGCGTCCTCGTCCGCGTCGGCGTCGACGTGGAGCGTCCAGTCGACGTGCTCGACCGGCGGGTTGTCGGTGACGCCGAGCGCGCGGCTCTGGTCGACCTCGGTCTCGACGCGCGCCCGCAGCGCATGCAGCTCGACGCCCGCCTTCGCGGCCTCCTGCGCGAACGTCATCGCGTAGCAGGCGAGCCCGCCCCAGAAGCAGTAGGCGAGCGGGTTCGGTGCCGCGCCGCCCCCGCCCATCGGCGGCGGGAAGTCCGCGGCGAAGTCGAACGTGTTGCCGTCCGGCAGCGGGATCGTCGCGGTGAACTGCGGCCCGCCGTCGGTGTGGAAGACGCCCTCGAAGCTCGTCGGCATGACGACCGTCGATGGGTCCTCGCGGGCGCGCCGCGTCGTCTCCTCGAGGGCGGGGAGGTCGATGTTGTGCATGGGCGGGTGGTTCCCGTATGGCGGCGGGGTGACACGGGGGGTGGGCCTGGCCGCGCCGGTGTGGCCGGTGTGGCCGGTGACTGTCGATCTACCGACGCCTAGCGTGGGTGGATCGACACTCACGCCGAAAGAGGGGCGCTTCAGTCCTTCGCGGCCGGGACGAGATCCGCGAGGTCGCCGGCGCTGAGACGGAGCCGCCGCCCGTCGCGGAGCGAGGCGACGATCTCGCCGTCGCGCCCGAGCAGCCAGCGCGCGTTGATGGCGGTGAGATGCGTGACCTCGCCTGAGGGCGAGAGCCGGACGGCATGACCCTCGGGGGTCTCCTGTGCCGGGGCGCTCTTGTCGTCCTCCGCCGAGGAGAGATAGAGCACGTCGCCGATGTGCTCGTACATCCCTGAGAGCTGGAGGTCTGCCGAGGAGACGTGGACGGTGACGGAGGACATTGTCAGGCAGGCGAGCGTGTCGTCGCGAAGGCAGTGACGATGATGGCAGGGGTGTGGGAGAAGTCGACCACCACGAGGATCCACTGTCTGCGGCCGTGAGCGAAGAAGCGCTCGCGGGCCGGCCGCACGTCGGCACGGCGCACCGCTGGCGAGCGCACGGCGCGAGCGATGAGCGCGAGGTCGGCTGCTGCCGAGTGCTCCTCGAGGATCTTCGCGTAGACCACCGCCGGGAGGACCACGCCGATGCCTTCCGGCGCCCGCGTGCGGGCGACGATCTCCACGTGCTCGACGCTCGCATGCCACGGTTGCGGGGCGACCAACCGCAGCCAATTCGTACGACCGGACGCGCGTCTTCTGTCGCGAACGTCACGATGGCGCACCTCGGCGCTCGCGGGGAGCGGAGCGCTCGTGTCGGCCGTGAGTGTGGATCTACCTGGCTGTGCGCCGGGTAGATCCACACTCACGCCGAGGGGGACGGCCAGAGGCGCGCGCGGAGGCCGCTCGCGCGGGCGGCCGGGCGGGCGATCGCGGCGCGCACTGCCGCCTCGTCCCCGACGACGAGCAGGCGGGTCTGGGCCCTCGTCGCCGCCGTGTAGAGGAGCTCGCGGGTGAGGATCGGGGAGTCGGGCGGCGGCAGGATCACCGCGGCGGTGCCGAACTGCGAGCCCTGGCTCTTGTGGATCGTCATCGCGTGGACGGTGTCGACCGCCGCGAGGCGGGACGGCGCGAGCGTGACGATCTCCCGGTCGCGCTCGAAGGCCGCGGCGAGCCGGCCGTCCGCCTGGGTGACGACGACGCCCGCGTCCCCGTTGAAGAGGCGCAGGCTCGGGTCGTTCTCCGTGACGAGGAGCGGTCGTCCCGCGTGCCACTCAGCGGAGGGGTCGAAGTCGCCGACCGCGTCTTGGAGCCAGCGCTCGACGACGCGGACCCAGTGGCTTGCGCCGTGCGGTCCGCGGCGGTGCGCGCAGAGGAGCCGGAAGCGGTTGAGCGCCTTCAGTGCGGCGGCGGCGTCCCCGGCGCGGGCGGCGGTGACGAGCTGCGTCCCCGCGTCGACCGCCGCGTCGCGGACGACGCCGAGCGCGTCGAGCGGCGCCGTCCCCGCGTCGGCGTCGAGCCACGTGACGTCCGGTGCGCCGCGCCCGAGGACGTCGAGCGCCGCGTCGGCGTCGCCGGCGCGGATCGCGGCGGCGAGCTCGGCGATCGCGCCGGCCTCGGCGTAGCGGTGAACGCGGTCGAGGACGACGACGCCGGGCGCGAGGGGGGCGTCGGCGCCGCCCTCGCTTGGCGCGCCGCCGGGGTACGAATCCAACGCGCGTTGATCTGACCCCCATATAGGGGGCGAATCCA
>NZ_JBLKKY010000109.1:0-7806 GCF_059438195.1 Paraconexibacter sp. | reverse complement strand
TACTACCGGGTCGGCAACCACCACGACGCCGAGGACCTCACGGAGCAGACCTTCCTGCAGGCCTACCGGCACTTCGAGCGCGCTCTCTCCGAGTCCGACGGCCGGCCGCTCCGGCCGTGGCTCATCCGCATCGCGCACAACCTCGCGGCGAACCTCTACCGCGACCGCTCGCGCAAGCCCCAGACCCACATCGACGACACGACCGTCCTCCAGGCCGCGCACACGACCGAGGATCTCGTCGAGGGGCGCGATGAGCTCGCCCGGATCCTCCAGGGCATCGACGAGCTGCCCGACGACCGCCGTGAGGCGCTCATCATGCGGTTCGCGCTCGGGATGGACAACCGGGAGATCGCCCGCGCGATGGGGCGGTCCGATGGCGCGACGAAGGTCCTCATCCACCGCGCGATCAAGCAGCTCGAGGGCATCGTGCGTCAGCAGGACGCTGCGTGACGCGCCGGCGCCCAGCGCCGAAGCTGGCGCTCCGGGAGGCATCCGCGATGGGCGCAGGTCCGAAGTACTTCCCGGAATGCCGCTCGTCCTGCGATCCTCCCCAGCTGTGAGCAGCCCGCTACGCGACCTCGCGGACGAGGATCTGATGCAGCTCGTCCGCAAGGGGGAGTCGGCGGCGTTCGAGCTCGTCTATGAACGCCACAGCCAGGCGGCGTTCTCGCTCGCCTACCGGATGACGGGCACGCGGAACTCCGCGGAGGACGTCGTCCAAGAGTCGTTCCTCAGCCTCTGGCGCTCGAACGCCCGCTACGACCGGGCGCGCGGCAGCGTGCGGACCTGGGTGCTCGGGATCGTCCACAACCGGGCGATCGACCATCTCCGCCGCAGCGTCGTCCACGACCGCCGGCGGGCGAGCGACGAGGGCATCGAGGAGCGCTTCGAGTCCGCCGACCGGACGGACGCCGAGGTCGCGCGCCGCGACGAGGCCCGCGAGGTGCGCGAGGCGCTCGAGACGCTCCCGCCGGAGCAGTGCAAGGTCATCGAGCTCGCGTACTTCGGCGGGTTCACCCACAGTGAGATCGCCGCGATGCTCGAGACCCCCATCGGGACGGTGAAGGGGCGCATGCGGCTCGGCCTGGAGAAGATGCGACACCAGCTCGGAGGCTGGCGGGAGGCCACCTCATGATCCGCCCCCACCACGGCAACGACCCCCGCGACGAGGCCACCTGCCCGCGCCTCGACGATGCGGGGGCCTACGTCCTCCACGCCCTCGAGGAGGGCGAGGCCCGCTCGTACGCGGTGCACCTGGAGAGCTGCGACGTCTGCGCCACCGAGGTCGCCGGCCTCCAGACGGTCGCCGACACGCTTCCGATGGCGGCGCCGCAGCTCGTCCCGCCATCCGACATGCGCGGTCGCCTCATGGCGATCGTCGAGTCGGAGGCCGAGCTGCTGCGCGCCACCGGTCCGCAGGCGGACGTCGCCCCGGCGCCTCGGTCCGGCGAGCCCGCGCCGCGGCGGCGCAGCCTTCGCGACCGCCTCGGCTGGCCGTCGGGCCTCTCTCCCGCTCTCGCGGCGACGCTCGCCGCGGTCCTCGTCCTCGCGGGGGCCGGTGCGGGCGTCCTCCTCAGCGACGGCGATGACCTCGGACCGGTGCGGACGGTCGCCGCTCAGTCGGCTCCGGAGGGCGCGCGGGTCGCCGTCGAGGTGCACGACGACCGTGCGACGCTCGTCGCGCGCGACCTCCCGTCCCCCTCGCCCGGCCGGGTCTACCAGGTGTGGCTGCGTCGAGGCGAGATCCCCGAGCCGACGCACACCCTCTTCACGGTGCGTCCCGACGGCCGGGCGCAGGTGGAGGTCGACGAGCCGCTGCGGGGTGCCGAGGAGGTCCTCGTCACCGTGGAGCCGAGCGGCGGGAGCGTCATCCCGTCGGGCGCCCCGGTCATCGCCGCCTCTCTCGAGTCGTGACGGACGCCGCCCGGCGCGTCGTCGCGCGACGCGGCGGCGGGTCGGCGGCCCGCGGCCGGTACCCTCGCTGATCGATGGCCACCGCGACGTCGCAGACCTGCTACCGCCACCCCTCGCGCGAGACCGGGGTCTCGTGCTCGAGCTGCGGGCGTCCCATCTGCACGGACTGCATGACCCCGACCCCGGTGGGCATGCGCTGCCCGGAGTGCTCGAGCGACCGCACCCAGGTCCGCACGCTGCGCTCACTCGAGGCCTCCGTCACGCTCACGCCGGTCATCATCGCGGTCTGCGTCATCGCCGGCTTCGCGAGCGGCTCCCTCTTCGGGGTCCGCGGCGCCGGGAACGAGCTGTTCTACGCCGGCGCGCTGTTCGGCAACGGCAGCGTCTTCGCCGTCCTCCCCGAGGGCCTCGGCGACATCGCGAACGACCACGAGTACTGGCGCCTCATCACCGGCGGCTTCCTCCACAGCGGCCTGCTCCACATCGGCTTCAACATGTACCTGCTGTGGCTCCTGGGGAACATGCTGGAGCCGGCCTACGGGCAGCTGCGCTTCGGCCTCGTCTACCTCACCGCGCTTCTCGGCGGCTCCTTCGGGGCGCTTCTCCTCTCGCCGGACCGCGTGACCGTCGGCGCGTCGGGGGCGGTCTTCGGGCTCATGGCGATCGCGTTCCTCGAGATGCGCGCGCGGGGCATCGACCCGATGGCGACCGGCATCGGCCCGCTCATCCTCCTCAACCTCGTCATCACGTTCCTCCCCGGCTTCAACATCTCGATCGGGGGGCACCTCGGCGGGCTGCTCGCCGGGGCGCTGTGCGCGGTCGCCCTCCAGCAGGCCGCGCGCCGTCGCCAGCCGGCCCTCGGCATCGCGGCTCTCGTCGTCCTCAGCGTCGCGTTCGCGGTCGGGGGCGTCCTCGCCGCCGAGCAGACGCAGGGCCTCTTCGAGGCGTAGACCCCCGCGCGGGCCGGCGCGGCCGGCCCGGCGCAGGTCCCGACGCCCTCAGCGGGCCTCGAGGAGCTTCACCTTGCGGACGAGCGTCGGCTGGCCCTTCACGACGATCCGCACGGTGTAGCGGGTCCCGACGCGCAGCGGACGCGACGAGCGGACGCGCGACCGGTACGTGTAGTCCGTCCCGTGGCGCCCCACCGGGGCGATCGAGGACGTCCCCTGGTCGCTGAAGCGCACGTGCGCCGCGAGGCCGCCGCCGGGCTTGCGGGGCAGCTTCTCGCTCACCGCGAACGCGAGGTCGGCCGCCGTCGCCGACGACGTCGTGCGCAGCGTCGGCGAGCCGCGCAGCTCGGCGTCGGCGAGGGCGACGGCGGGGAGCGCGGCGACGGCTGCCACGGCCAGGGCGGCGACGGGGCGGGATCGGAGCGGGAGCATGTGCGTGACCTCCTGGGGATCGGACGGGTGGTGGTCCCAGGATCCGCCGGCGCGCGTCGGCGCGCCACAGGGCGGCACCCCAGTCACGACCCCAGGGCCGGCCCTCAGGCGAGCAGGCGGTCGTACAGGGCCTGCACGACGTCGAGCATGCGGTCCGTCGAGAAGCGCTCGCGGACGTCCGCGCGCGCCGCGGCGGCGAGCGCGTCCCGGCGAGTCGGATCGTCGACGAGATCGGCGAGGACGGCGCTCAGCGCTCGCGCGTCCCCGGGCGCGAAGAGCACGCCGGTCTCTCCGTCCCTGATCATCTCCGGCAGCCCTCCGTGGGCCGCGGCGACGACGCAGCATCCCGCGGCCGCGGCCTCGAGCGCGGCGTTCGGGAACGGGTCGGGCTGCTTCGAGGGGACGGCGACGACGTCGGCCGCTCCGTACACCACCTCGACGTCGTCGCGGAACCCGCAGTGGACGACGCGCGCGGCGACGTTGAGGCGGGCCGCGATCTCGTGGAGCTCGCGGAGATGGCGCTCCTCGCCGCGCCAGGGGTCGCCCGCGATGAGCGCGACGACGTCGTCGCGGCCGCGGAGCGGCGCCTGGCCGAGCGCCCGGACGAGGACGTCCTGGCCCTTCCAGCCGCTCACCCGGCCCAGGACGGCGACGACGACGGCGTCCTGCGGGAGGCCGAGCTCGGCGCGCGCCGCCGCGCGCGGCGCCCTCGCCGGGTCGATCGGAAGACCGTCGTGGAGGACCGACGCGGCGGCCGCTCCGTCGAACTGCCGCGTCGTCGCGGTGCTCACGCACGGGAGGGCGTCGGCGGTGAGGAGGAGGCGCCGGTAGGCCGGCCACCAGCGCTCGAACCCCGCGTAGATCTCGCGGACGTGCCAGACGTGCGGGACGCCTGCGACCCGCGCGGCGGCGGCGCCGCCGAGGGTGACCGACGTGTTCGTGTGGACGAGCGCCACGCCACGGGACCGCGCGAGCCGTCCGAGGCCGCCGGCGTCGGCAGCCCACGCGGCGGCGACGCGGGAGATCCCCGCAGGGCTCATGAGCGCACGCCGGAGGACCGCGAGCGGGCGGACGAGGACCTCGACGCCGTCGGATCGGAGGTCGTCGCCGAGGTCGCCGTCCTCGGGGAGGACGACGAGCGGCCGGTACCGCGCCGGGTCGAGCCCGGTCGCGAGCGCGTGGAGCTGGCGGTCGGCGCCGTAGCGCCCCGCCGAGGAGTGGAGGTAGAGGACCGTGCGGCTCAGCGCGGGATCGCCTCGAAGACCGGGAGCGCGGCGCTCGGCGCCTCGGGGACGCGGTCCGGATGGAGGATGTGGGCGAGCAGCTCGAGGCCGTCGACGAGGCGGGGACCCGGCCGGGAGAAGTACGCGGACGCGTCGACGGCGACGACCGTCTCGGCGCCGAGGCCCGCGAGCTCGTCACGGACCTTCTGCGCCTCGGCGTGGGCCGTCGGGGCGTCGTAGCCGCACGGCATGCAGACGACGACCTCCGGCTCGGCGGCGGCGATCGTGCTCCACTCGACGACCTCGCTGTGCTCGCCCGGGAGCCCGAGGACGTCGTGACCCCCGGCCATCTCGATGAGCTGCGGGGTCCAGTGCCCGGCGACGAAGACGGGGTCGAACCACTCGATCGCGGCGACGCGCCGGCGCGGGGCGTCGCGGACCGCGAGGCGCACGCGATCGACGCGCGCGCTGATGTCGCGCACGAGGTCGACCGCGGCGTCCTTCGTGTCGGTCGCCTTCGCGAGCGTGCGGATGTCGCCCATCGTCTCGCCGAACGTCTTCGGGTCGAGCGAGATGACCGACGGGCAGGACGGCAGCTCCTCGGCGAGCTCCTTCACCTCGTCGTAGGTGACGGCGCACACGGGGCAGAGCGCCTGCGTGACGACGAGGTCGGGCTCGAGCACGCGGATCGCGTGCTCGTCGAGCTCGTAGATCGTGCCGGTGCCCTCGACGGAGGCGCGGACCGCCTCGTCGATCTCGCGCGCGCTGAGGCCCGGCGGAAGGCGGTCGCGCGTGACATGCGGCAGATGGCGCGCCTCGCTGGGATGATCGCACTCGTGCGTCACGCCGACGACCTGGTCGCCGAGGCCGAGCGCGAACAAGAGCTCGGTCGCGTGGGGCACGAGACTCACGATCCGCATGGGAGACACGATATGGGACGACTCAGCGACGACGAGATCAACGACGCGCTCGGGCGGCTGCCCGGCTGGCGGAGGGAGGGGGACGCGATCGTCCGCGACCTCCGCGTCGACGACTTCGCGGCGGCGATCGCGTTCGTGAACGACGTCGCCGCGCTCGCCGAGGAGCGCAACCACCACCCGGACCTCCTCGTGCATGGCTACAACCAGGTCCGCGTGACGATCGCGACGCACAGCGAGGGTGGGATCACCGAGCTGGACGTCGCGCTCGCGGAGGCGGTCGACGGACTCGGCGCCGCCTGACCCGGACGCGTCGTCGGGAGCGCGCACGCGCCAGGTCGGGCGTGGTGGTCCCGGCCTGCGCAAGTTCTCGGTGGCGGCGCCGTTGTGAACGACTGGTGACGGCCGCGTCCGTGGGACGACGTGAGTCGGTCACACCTCCGCCGCCTGTGGGCGATGGGAGGAGAGAGAGAAGACAATGGGCGGATCGGGGTGGGTCCGCCCAAAGCGCGAGCGGCCCGCCATCTTGGCGGGCCGCTTGCACTTCTGGGGAGGAGTGCACTTGCGAGGTACGTTCGCGGCGCTCAGTATGGGCGCGCTACCTGAACGAGCGGTAAAACTTCCCCGCGGTCGGCTGCGACGTCCCTCGCAGGACGGGCGAATCGAACGCGCGTCGGATTGACGCCCGTCGAGGGGGCGAATCGAACGCGCGTTGATTTCGAACCCCCCGGCGCCGCCGGGGTCAGGCCTCCGCGCGCAGCTCCTTCGCCTTCTGGCGCTCCGGGCTCACGCGCACGACGTCGCGGGCGAGCCCGAGCTTCTCCATGCCGGCGATGACCCAGCCGGTGACGTCGACCTCGCGACGGCCCATGCCGTGGACGGCCGCGCGGGGGAACGCGTGGTGGTTGTGGTGCCACGCCTCGCCGAGGGACGGGATCGCGAGCCAGGCGACGTTGGTCGAGTGGTCCTCGATGTCGAAGCGGCGCTTGCCGTGGAAGTGGCAGATCGAGTTGATCGACCAGGTGACGTGGTGGAGGAGGAAGATCCGCACGAGGCCGCCCCAGAGGAGGCCGCGGAGGAAGCCCTCGACGGTGAAGCCGTGGAGGACGAACCCGAGCAGGGCGGGGATCGCGAGGCTCGCGAGCACGAGCCACTCGAAGTTGCGGTTGAGCAGGCGCATGCCGCGGTCCTCGACGAGATCCTTCGCGTACTTCGAGCGCCGGGCGGACCCCTGGTCGGTGATGATCCAGCCGACGTGGGCGTGGATGAGCCCGCGCAGGCCGGAGCCGTGGCCGACGTGCGGGCTGTGGGGGTCGCCCTCCGCATCGGTGAAGGCGTGGTGCTTGCGGTGGTCGGCGACCCAGCTGATGACCGGCCCCTGGACCGACATCGAGCCGAAGGCGGCGAGCGTGTACTCGACCCACTTCGGCGCCGTGAATCCGCGGTGGGTGAGGAGGCGGTGGAAGCCGATGGTCACGCCGAAGCCGGTGATCGCGTACATGAACGCGAAGATCGCGAGATCGATCGGCCCGACCCACTCGTTCCAGCCCGCGTAGATCGCGAAGAGGAAGGCGAGGAACGGGATGACGACGGCGAGGAGGTTCGCGATCTGCTGGGACCGCGGCATCACGTAGTCGTGGTCGTGGTCGGGGCGTCGCGCCGCGCGCGCGGCGGGCCCGTCCTCCGGGCGGGTCGGGGCGGTGGGGGTCGACATATCGGCGACCCTAGCTAGCGACGACGGAGTGTTCTTGTCGATCCGGGTCGCGTTCTGGCGCCGCGATTTGTAGGTTCTCGATAATGGAGTCGACCCCGAACCCGTCGGCGGCCCGCGCCCTGCGCCCGATCCTGCCCGATCTCGCGGCCGAGATCATCGAGGCGCTGCGCGCCGAGGTCCCGGAGTACGACCGCCCGCTCAGCGGGCCGTTCGGCGCGACGATCCGCCAGGGCGTCGAGCAGGCGCTCGAGCGCTTCGTCGACGCACTCGAGGATCCGGCCCGCTCCCGGCGCATCGGCCGGGAGACCTACGTCGCTCTGGGCCGCGGGGAGCGAGCGGCGGGACGCTCGCTCGAAGCCCTCCTGTCGGCCTACCGGACCGGTGCGCGGATCGCCTGGCACAGCGTCGTCGAGAGCGGGGTCCGGTCGGGGCTCGACCCGGCGGACCTCTACGCGCTCGGCGGCGCCATCTTCGCCTACATCGACGAGCTCAGCGCCGAGTCGGCCGAGGGGTACGCCGAGGAGCAGTCGCGCGAGGTCGGCGAGCGGATGCGACGGATCCGGGCCGTCCTGCGCGCGATCCTCGCCGAGCCGCCGGCCGCGGGGGTGCTCGCGGCCGCCGCCGAGGACCTCGGGTGGACGCCGCCCGACCGGGTC
>NZ_JBLKKY010000108.1:0-8149 GCF_059438195.1 Paraconexibacter sp. | reverse complement strand
CCACCAGCCTCCAAGGAGGACCGGATGAACAACGTGCTCAGGAACTACAGCTAGGAGATCCGCAGCAGGACGATGATGTTCGCGACGAAGAGCAGCGCGAACGCGACCGTCCAGCGGTTGAGGTTGCGCTCGACGAGCGACCCGCCGCCCAGCGGCCCTGACCCGGTGCCGACGCCGAAGGCCCCGGAGAGGCCGGAGTCCTTCCCCGAGTGCATGAGCACGAGGAAGATGAGGACGACCGAGATGACGACCTGGACGAGCTCGAGGATCGATTCCACGGAGTCGATCTTAGCCTGCCGGCCCGCGATCGTCGCCGTCGCCGGGGAATCCCAGCTCGTCGAGACGCCGGAGGATCACGATCGCCTCGGCGCGCAGCGCCCGGTCCTGAGCCTTGAAGTCCTCGTCGGAGAGCTTCCCGGTCCGGTGGTCGAGGTCGAGCTCGCGGATCTCGCGGTACTTCGCGTCGCGGGCGGCGAGCAGGTCCTCGAGCTCGGCCGCCTCGGCGCCCTCCGCGGCCTCGGCACCGCCGCGCAGCGGCAGGCTCACGAGCCACACGACGGCGCCCAGCACGACGATGATCGCGAGCAGCGCGAGGAGATCCACCGCGTCCCGTCCCCTCGTCCCCGCCGGGCGGCTAGGCCCGGCCGAGCTCCTGGGCGACGCGGGCGGCGAGCCGCGCGTCCGCCATCCGGCGCGCCCCGCCGGGGGCCGGCCACATCGCGACGAGGCCGCCGCCGAAGACGATGAGCCCGCCGATCCAGATCCACGCGACCATCGGGCTCACGATGACGCGGAACGTCGCGGGCGGCGGATCGTCGCGGTAGGACTGCAGGACGCTGCGCAGCGCCTGGCCGATGATCGCGCCCGCCGCCTGCGGGCTGACGCCGTCACCCGCCTGCTCGAGGCCGCGCCGGAAGCCCTCGTCGAGAGCGCGGACGCGGCCGTCGAGCGCCGCGACGTCCGGCGAGACGGCGGTCCACACGTCGCGGTACCAGCCGGCGTCCATCGCGACCTCGCTCGTCGCCTCGCCCTCGAAGAAGCCGGCGATCGGCCGGGAGGCGAACTGAGCGGAGCTCGGCGGGTAGAACCCGCGCTCGGGTCGCAGGCCGCCGACCCGCTCGCCGTCCTTCCACACCGAGAGCTGGGCGCCGAAGACGAGCCTCTCGACCCGGCCGCCCTGCGTGTCGATGCGCGTCACCGGCTCCTCGTAGCGGAGCGTGTAGTCGTTGACGGCGAGCGTCTCGCCCGGCGACAGCCGGGCGTCACGGGCCGTCTCGAACGCCGAGCTCGCGGCGACGCCGACGAACATCACCGCCATCCCGAGGTGGACGAGGTAGCCGCCGTAGCGGCGGCGGTTGCGCCGCACGAGAGAGACCATCGCGACCGGCACCGACTCGCTCGACATCGCGCGGCGAGCACGGGTGCCACGCGCGAACTCCTGGGCGACGGTCGCCGTGACGAGCGCGGCGGCGCCGAAGAGGATCCAGGCGAGCGGGCGGTCCGCGACGCCGAACGGCACGAGGACGGCCATCGTCCCGACGAGGGCGACGACCGGCCAGAAGAAGCTGCGGCGGGCGGTCGCCTTCGTCTGGCGGCGCCACGCGATGACCGGGCCGATGCCGCTCAGCAGCACGAGCAGGAGGACGAGCGGCACCGTGTACTGGTCGAACCACGGCGGGCCGAGCGCGTGCTTCTCGCCGGTCACGGCCTCGCTGATGAGCGGGAAGAACGTCCCCCAGAAGACGACGAACGCGATCCCGACGAGGACGAGGTTGTTCCCGAGGAAGACGGCCTCGCGCGAGAAGACCGAGTCGAGGCGGTGCTCGGAGCGCAGCGTGTCGCGCCGGCTCACGACGAGCGCGACCGAGCCGACGATCATGACGCCGATGAGCGTGACGAACGGGACCCCGAGGGTCGAGGCGCCGAACGCGTGGATCGAGTCGAGGATGCCGGAGCGGACGAGGAACGTCCCGAGGATGCAGAGGATCCCGGTCGCGAGGACGAGCGAGACGTTCCAGATCTTCAGCATCCCGCGCTTCTCCTGGATCATCACCGAGTGGAGGAACGCGGTCCCCGTGAGCCACGGGAGGAGCGAGGCGTTCTCGACCGGGTCCCAGGCCCAGTAACCGCCCCAGCCGAGCTCGGCGTAGGACCAGCGGGCGCCGAGGAGGATGCCGATCCCGAGGAAGAACCACGCGGCGAGCGAGAAGCGGCGGGTCGCGGTGATCCAGCCGGCGTCGATGCGTCGCACGATGAGCGCGCCGATCGCGAACGCGAAGGGCACCGCGAAGAGCGTGTACCCCGCGTAGAGCATCGGCGGGTGCATCATCATGCTCGGGTGCCGCAGGAGCGGGTTGAGGCCCGCGCCCTCGGTGGGCGGCACCGCGAGCGTCTCGAACGGCGAGGCCGAGAAGACGAGGAGCGCCGAGAAGAACGCTCCGAGCGCGAGGAGGACGGCGGTCGCGTAGGGCGTGACGTCGCGCAGGCTGCGCCGCGTGAGGAAGAGGACGAGCGCGCTCGCGATCGAGAGGAGCAGCAGCCAGAGGAGGAGAGAGCCCTCCTGCGAGGACCACGCCGCGGTCGCCTGGTAGAAGACCGGCGTCGTCGTCGACGAGTTGTTCGCGACCGTGACGAAGCTGAAGTCGCTGCGGAAGAACGCGATCTCGAGGATCGCGAAGGCGACGATGGCGAGTCCGGCGAGCGCGTACGAGGAGTTGCGCCCCGCCTCGATCCAGTCGCGGCGCCCCGTCCGCGCGCCGTAGAGCGACGCGCCGACCCCGAAGACGGAGACGACGAGCGCGAAGATGAGGACGGCGCTGCCGAGGGTCGCCATGTCGAGTCTCGCCCCGCCGGCCGACTGTCAGTACGTGAAGCCTTCGGGCGGCTCCTTGCCGTCCTCGGACTTCTTGTTCTCGAACTTCGACGGGCACTTCGTGACGAGGGAGTCCCGCTCGCCGACGAAGACGCCGCCCTCCTTGCGGACCGTGATGATGATCTCGCGGCCCTCGCGGAACGGGTCGGGGACGGCGCCGGTGTACGTGACCGGCACCGACTGCGTGCCGTTGCGCTCGCGCACGTGGAACTCGAGGGACTCGCGGTTCTTCTTCACGGTGCCCTCGGCGACCTTGCCGGTGAGCTGGTAGCTCTGGCCGGGCTGGACGCCGGCGAGGAGACGCTGCGGCGTGACGGCCTCGCTCGACGCGCTGAAGCTCGTGTACATGAGCGCGCCGGCGAGGAGGACGGCGGCCGTGAGCGCCGTCGTGAGACGGATCTGACGCTTGCGGGCGGGGGACATGCGCTGCCCAAGTATGACGCACACGGTGGCGTGCGGGCGCCCCCCGGCCGGACGCGACGAAGACCGGCGCGTGGACACCCGCAACTCTCGCCTCCCCGCCGCGTCACAGGAGGCAGACGATGCGCATCCGCGCCCGACGCACACGCCGCCGAACCGACCCCCCGTCCGCCACCCCGGACCGGCCCGACGCGAGCCCGGGCGGGTCCCGCGATGCGCGCGAGGAGGACGAGAGCGCCGCGCCGCCGGCGTCCCGGCCGGACCTCCGCCTCGTCGCGGACGACCCCGCGCTCGCCGGCGAGCGGCGGCTCCGCGAGGCCGGAGGCCCGGACGACCGCTCGCTCTACCGCTGCGGCTGCGGCTACATCTTCGAGGCGCACGTCTCGACGGACGTGGGCTGCCCGCACTGCGGGGCCACGCAGGCCTGGTGAGAGCCGCGGGCCGATCACATCGCTGATTCCCCTGGGCCGGCACGGGAATACGATGGGCGCATGCTCGGGACCCGCGGCACGGGCACGAAGATCGTCGCCGTCCTCCTCATCGCGCTCATGGCGCTCGGCAGCGTGATGATGTGGCTCGGCGTCCCCTTCCTCTGGATCTGGGGCGTCTCGCAATCGGTCGAGACCTCCCAGCCGACGCTCGGCCCCTACGTCATCCTGCTCTTCGGGATCCCGCTCTCGATGGTCGTCCTCGGGAAGGGCCTCGGGAAGCTCAACCGCATCTACGGAGACGTGACCGGGACGGCGCCCGAGATGCAGGTGAAGCTGCCCTGGCACCGCTCGATGCGGGGCGAGCGCGATGCCGGGCACCCGCGGACGATCCTCGACGTCGTCATGGTCGTCAGCGTCACCGTCGCGCTCGCGCTGTTCGGCCTCTGGTTCCTCTTCCTCGCCGAGGGCGGCGGGATCTGAGCCCGGCCGCCGCGCCGCCTCAGACCGGCTCGACCTCGACGACGCAGATCGCGACGTCGTCGACGCGGCGGCCCGCCGTCGCCGCCGCGAGCAGGCGGTCGGCGAGCGCCTCGATCGCGACGTCCCGGCGCTCGCCGACGATGCGCGCGACCCGCTCGGCGTCGTCCTCGACGTCGGGGCCGCCGTCGAGCGCCTCCGAGAGGCCGTCGGTGTAGAGGACGAGCCGGTCCCCGGGGGCGAGCGAGAGCTCGTCCTCCTCCAGCCGGGGCGACGGCGTGAACCCGAGCAGCGTCCCTCGGCGCCCGGCCAACGCGACCGACCCGTCCGCGCGCTGGACGACCGGAGGGGGATGGCCCGCGAGGCTGATCGACGCCGTGAGGCCGTCGTCCCCGTCGACCGCGATGCGGCACGCCGCCGCCGAGACGAAGCGCCCCCGGTCCGTCTGCTCGCGGTGGCGGAGGAGCGTGAGGTTGAGGGTCCTCAGCAGCGCGGAGGGAGCGACCTCGTACAGCCCCGCCGCGCGGAGGGTCGAGCGCGCGACGGTCGCCATCGCCGCCGCGGGCGCCCCCTTTCCGGTGACGTCGCCGATCGTCAGCAGCGTCGCGCCGTCCTCGGCGGGGAACGCGTCGAAGAAGTCGCCGCCGACGTGCATGCCCGACCCGCCGGCGCGGTAGCGGGTCGCGGTCCGCGCGCGAGGCACCTGGAGGGGCTTCTCCGGCAGCGTCTCGCGCTGCAGCTGCTCGGCGACCTGGCGCTGCTCCTCGTAGAGCCGCGCGTTGTCGACCGCGAGACCGGCGCGCGTCGCGAGGTCGCGCGCGAGCGCCGTGTCCTCGCCGTCGAGGGCCTTGCGACCGAGCACGACGAGGACGCCGACCGTCCGCCCCCGGGCGGGCAGCGGCACCGCGACGCCCTGGAAGCCCTCGAGCGGGCCGCCGGCGCCGTCGGTGCCGTGGAGCGCGCGGACCGACTCGTGCGGCGAGAGGACGATCGGCTCGCCGCCGCGCGACGCGCGCAGCACCGGGTCGTCGTCCTCCGCGGTGCGGACCGCGGGGAGCGCGTCGAGCGCGGCCTGCACCTCGGGGTCGGAGCCGGCGACGCTGTCCGTCCGGATCGCGTTCTCCTCCACCGAGAGGACGGCGCACGCCGTCCCGAGCGCGGGCACGGCGAGCAGCGCGAGCGCGTCGAGCGCGGCACGCCGGTCGAGCGTCGCGTCGAGACGCGGCGACGCCTCGGAGAGGAAGTGCGTGCGGCGCAGGGCGGCCTCCGCGAGCCGCCGCGAGCCCTCCGCCATCGCGAGACGGTCGGCGCGGTCGACGCGGTGCTCGGTGACGTCGATCTGCACGCCGACGAAGCGCACGACGTTCCCGGCGTCGTCGCGCACGGGCGCGATGTGGACCTCGTTGTCGAAGACCGTGCCGTCCCGCCGCGCGTTCTGCAGCGTGACCGCGACGGGACGGTGGGCGCGGATCGCCTCGCGCATCCGAGCGACCGCGGTCGGCTCGCTCACCCCGCGCTGCAGGAACCGGCAGTTGCGGCCGAGGGTCTCCTCCGGCTGGTAGCCGGTCATCTCCGTGAACGCGTGGTTGACGTAGACGATCGGGTTGTCCTCGAGCCCGGGATCGGTGAGGACGAAGCCGGTCCCGGTGAGGTCGAGCGCGCGGCGGAGGATCGCGAACTCGCCGCCGATCCGGACGTTGTCGGCCTGGAGGCGGGCGTAGAACTCCGCGAGGATGAGCCGGACGCGGACATCGGCCGCCGTCACCGTGTTCGGCAGCTCCCACACGTCGGCCGCCCCGAGCTCGACGACGGCGCGCGTGAGGTCCGCCGACAGCTCGTCCGAGGTGCCGGCGACGACGGTGACGAGGCCCCGCTGGTCGGCGACCGCGCTCAGCGTCTCGAGCACGGCGCTCACCGGAGCGTCGCCGACCGTCGGGGCGAGGACGAGCAGCCGGATCGCGTCGTTGTCGAGCGCGGCGAACAGGGCGTCGCGATCCTCGACGATCTCGACGTGGTGACCGTGCCGGGTCAGCTCGGCGCGGACCGCTTCCGCCCGTCGCGCGTCGCTGTCGGCGATGAGCACGTCGGACGGCGTCATGCGCGTTCGAGCGGAAGGTCCTCGAGAACGTCGGCGAGCGCGAGGACGCGCGCAGCGGCGCCCTCGCCTGGATTGATGCTGAGTCTCATGCCGTCGCTCGCGCTGCGCTGGACCGCCTCGAGGACCGCTGCGAGGCCCGAGGAGTCCATGAAGCTCAGTTCGGAGAGGTCGAGGACGACGTCGACGCCGCTCTCGCTGTCCGCCTCGCGGAGGGCGCGGCTGAGGAGCGGCGCCGTGACGAGGTCGAGCTCACCGACCGGGACGAGTCGGAGTCGTCCCGGAGCGCGGGAGGCGTGGATGTTCCAGTCCATGTTCCAGTCGAACACCTCAGTGAATGGCTCTACGAACGAAGGGGTTGTTACCCGCTTCTCCCCGAAATACGCCTTGGCGGAGACGTGGAGGCGCGATGGCGCGCCCGTGGGTCCGGGACTTGGCGCATCAGCGCGCGTCGTCGCGGTCGAGTCGCGTGTCGGCGAACGAGAGCGGGTCCTCGAGCGGCTCGAGGTGCGTGAACACGACGGCGCCCGGGATCACCGCGCGCACCTCCGCCTCGACGCGCTCCACGAGGTCGTGGCCCGACTGGACGCTCCAGCTTCCCGGGACGAGGACGTGCGCGGAGACGAACGCGCGGTGGCCGGACTCCCGCGTCCGCACGGCGTGGAACTCGACGCCCTCGGCGCGGAACCGGTTGAACACCTCCTCGATGCGCCCGATCGCGGCGGCGTCGATCGACCGGTCCATGAGACCCCCGACGGAGCGCCGGAGCAGCGTCGTGCCCGCGACGAGGATGTTCGCCGCGACCGCGAGCGCGATGAGCGGGTCGAGGCGCTCCCAGCCGGTGAGGCTCACGGCGACGACGCCCGCGACGACGCCGGCCGACGTGACGACGTCCGTGAGGAGGTGGCGTCCGTTCGCCTCCGCCGTGATCGACCGGTGCTCGCGCCCCTCCCGGACGAGCGCGAGCCCGACCGCGAAGTTGATCGCCGACGCGGTCGCCGCGACCGCGACCCCGAGGCCGACGTCGTCGAGCGGCTGCGGGTCGACGAGCCGGACGACCGCGACGACGGCGATGCCGAGGGCGGCGACGAAGATCATGCCGCCCTCGACGCCGGCCGAGAAGTACTCGGCCTTGGCGTGCCCGAAGGCGTGATCCTCGTCGGCAGGCTTGCGCGCCCAGCGCAGGACGCCCATCGCGACGCTGGCGGCGACGAGGTTCACGACCGACTCGGCGGCGTCCGAGAGAAGGCCGACCGACCCGGTGAGCGCCCACGCCCCGGTCTTGAGGGCGATCGTCGCGACGGCTGCGGCGATCGAGAGCCACAGGAGGCGGACGAGGCGCTCGTCGGCGACCACGCGCCGAGCATAGGCGAGGGCCGCGGGCGGCGCGCGCCGCCCGGGCCCGGGGGCGTCGTTCAGCGAGAGGGGGTGAGCGGCACGCGCGCGGCCGACGCCGCCGGCCGGGGCCGAGGCGCGGCGCGCAGCGGCCGGCGGGTGCGCGAACGGCGCAGCGGCCCCCGCTCCCGCCAGGGCCGGCTGAGCTCGGGCATCGCGTCGATCGCGTCGACCCGGAGGGGCGCGACGGCCTCGTCGGGGACGACCTCCGCCGCGACGCCCGGCGCGAGCTCGACGCGCTGGGACAGCTCGAGGAAGCGGCCGTAGCGTCCCCCCACCGGGTCGACGACGAGGATGTCGGCGTCGCCGCCGGCGATCCTCAGGGTCCAGCGGCACGGGCCGCCGCGTCGCATCGCGCGGGCGCGGAACGGCACGACGGCCGGCCGGTCGCGCAGGCGCACCATCGCGCCGACCCGCTCGAGGGCCGCGGCGAGGCGGTCGATGTTGCGCCCGGTCGGG
>NZ_JBLKKY010000107.1:0-8538 GCF_059438195.1 Paraconexibacter sp. | reverse complement strand
TGCGCGAGATCGTCGGGACCGGCCGCTCCGCGAGACCGAACCACAGCAGGGTCTCGCGGATCTCGAGGCCGAGCGCGTCGAAGGCGAGCCGGGCGCCCGCGACCGTGAGCGCGACGCCGAGGAGTCCGAGGAGCAGGGCGGTGAGGACCACGGCGAGGGATTCGCCGCGGTCCCGCGGGACCCTGCCCGCTTCCCCCGGCGAAGGCTGCGGGCCTCTACCGACGGCGTGTGCGGCTCTCCTCCGATCCGTTCCCGAGGGACGGCTCCTAGCGTCGTCCACGACCCCGGTCCCTCGACGCGAGAGCACACGCCATGCGCCTCACCGCCACCCCGCTGCATCCGGCCGCCGCGGCAGCCCCGCGCCCCCGCGCGACGACGACCGAGCAGGCTTCCGCCGCCCGCCACGTCGCGTGGCTCGCCGGCGGCATGGCCGGCGCCTTCCTCGTGCCCTATCTCCTCGCCGACCGGCTCGAGATGCAGCGCGACGTCTACTACGGGATCTACATCGCCTTCGTCGTCGCGCTCTTCACGGGATGGGCGCGCGACACGGGCCAGTCGCTGCGCGGCATGCTCTCCCGCCGCATGGGGCTCGCGCTCGGGCTCGGTCTCGCCTTCGCGGGGGTGAGCGCCGTCATCGCGACGCAGGCCGAGGATGCCGGCCCGCGGGCCGACGGCCTCGAGCTCGCCGGCTCGCTGCTCTGGCGCGGCGTCGCCTACGGCGCGGCGGACGGCCTCCTCCTCTCCGCCTTCCCGATCCTGCTCGTGTTCGCCGCGCTGCGCGCGACGTCCCGTAGCGGCCGATCGGTTCGTCGCCTCCTCGGCGTCGGCGCGCTGGCGATGGCCGCCTCCCTGGCGATGACCGCCGTCTACCACGCGGGCTACGACGACTTCCGGTCCTCGAAGCTACGCAAGCCGGTCCTCGGCGACATCTCGTGGAGCGTCCCGACCCTCGCGACGCTGAACCCGATCGGGGCGCCGATCGCCCACGCCGGCCTCCACGTCACCGCGATCCTCCACAACGGCGAGACCGAGCTCTTCCTCCCCCCGCACTGAGGACGACGGAGCTGCCCGCGAGCGGTGCTCAAGGTCGTGCTCCGGCCTGCCGATACTCCTCCGGTGTCCCCGAGCGCGCTCGACGCCTCGCGCGAGCCTCTGTTCCCCGCCTCCGAGACCGAGCTGCGTCGCCTCCGCCGCGTCGCCGCGATCGGGGGAGGGATCTCCGTGCTCATCGGCGTCGTGGTCCTCCTCGGGTGGGCGCTCCGGCTCGACGGCGTGACCACGGTGCTCCCGGGGCTCCCGGCCCTCATGCCGAACACCGCGGTGATGATGTGCGCCTCCGGCATCGTCGTCCTCGGCGAGTCGGTCTGGCCCGCCGCGCGCCCCGGCCGCCTCGTCCTCCTCGCCGTCGTCGCCGCGCTCGCCACGCTCACGCTCGCGGAGTACATCGGCGGCGTCCGGCTCGGGATCGACGGCTGGCTCGGCGCCGACGAGGCGGACGCCCCGGCCGCCTCGTCCTCCTCGCCGTCGTCGCCGCGCTCGCCACGCTCACGCTCGCGGAGTACATCGGCGGCGTCCGGCTCGGGATCGACGGCTGGCTCGGCGCCGACGAGGCGGACATTGAGTTCCCGGGCCGGCCCTCCCCGCACACCGCGCTCTCGTTCGCGCTCCTCGCCGTCGCGCTCGCCCTCGTCCGGCACCAGCACGGACGCGTCGGCCGGGTCGCGACCGCCGCGGCCGCCACGACCGCGTTCGTCGTCGCCGCCGCCGTCGTCGGCCACGTCCTGGGGGTGCAGCACCTCCGCGGGCTCTCCGCGGTGACGGGCATGGCCGTGCACACCGCGCTCGGCCTCGCCGCCCTCTCGGTCGCGACCTTCGCGCTGCGCCCCGAGGTCGCCCCGGGCTCGTGGTACGTCGTCCCCGGCGGCGGCGAGCGCGCTGCCCGCCGCATGGTGCCGTGGGGGATCGTGCTGCCCGTTCTCGCCGGCGCGGTGGTGACGGTCGGGATGTCCTGGGACTGGTGGGGCGAGCGGATGGCGGTCTCGGTGATCGTGCTCGCGACGATCACCGTCATCCTCTTCCTCACCGGGCACGGCGTGAACCAGGTCCGCGAGCACGACCGCCTGCAGCGCCTTCTCGAGGAGAAGAGCCGTGCGAACCAGCGGCGCTTCGACCTCCTCACCGCCCGCGCCCCGGTCGGCATCTTCGAGACGGACGTCGACGGGCGCTGCACGTTCGTCAACCCCCGCTGGAGCGAGATCGCGGGACGGCCTGCGCACGTCATGCTCGGCGTCGAGTGGTGGGACCCGGTGGAGTCCGGCGACCGTCCCGGCGTCGCCGGCGCGTGGAGCGCCGCGACGGCCGAGGGGCGGGACTTCGCCCACGAGTTCCGCGTCCGC
This sequence comes from Paraconexibacter sp., assembly GCF_059438195.1. Taxonomy (NCBI): domain Bacteria; kingdom Bacillati; phylum Actinomycetota; class Thermoleophilia; order Solirubrobacterales; family Paraconexibacteraceae; genus Paraconexibacter; species Paraconexibacter sp. The sequence goes on along the minus strand of NZ_JBLKKY010000107.1, from coordinate 6,142 downwards.
CGCGCGGACGGCACGTCGCGCTGGGTGCTCGCGCACGTGACGCCGCTGCGTCTCGACGACGGCGCGGTCGGCGGACACCTCGGCTCGTTCCTCGACATCTCCGAGCGCCGCGCCGCCGAGGAGGCGACCGGGCTCGTCGTCGCCCGCATCGCCGAGGCCGTCATCGTCGTCGGCGCCGACGGCGGGCAGGTCCACGTCAACGACGCGGCGAGGGCCGTCCTCGACGATCTCGCGGACGACCCGCTCGCGGGCCACGAGGTGTCCGGCGTCGTCGGCGAGGCGGGCGATCCGCTCCCCGCGCAGGAGATGCCGACCGAGATCACGCGGCGCACCGGCCGCGAGATCGACGACGAGGTCATCGGGCTCCCCGCGCGCGACGGCGGCCTGCGCTGGCTGCGCGTCTCGACCCGCGTCCTCGACGAGGGCCTGCCGCCGTACCGGATCGTCGTCTCCTTCACGGACGTCACCGCGCGCCGCGAGCAGGCCCGCGCTCTCGCCGAGGCGGAGGAGCGCTTCCGCCGCTCCTTCGACGACGCGCCGATCGGCATCGGCCTCGTCGCGCTGGACGGCCGGTGGCTGCGCGTCAACCGGGCGCTCTGCGACATGACCGGCTACGCCGAGGGCGAGCTGCTCGCGAAGACCTTCCAGGACATCACGCACCCGGACGATCTCGACACCGACCTCGAGCACGTCCGCGAGATCCTCTCCGGCGAGATCGCGACGTTCGAGATGGAGAAGCGCTACATCGCCTCCAACGGCTCACCTCTGTGGGTGCTCCTCTCGGTCTCGCTCGTGCGCGACGAGGGCGGCGAGCCGCTCTACTTCATCAAGCAGGTCCAGGACATCACGGAGCGCAAGCGCCAGGAGCACGAGCTGCGCTACCTCTCCGAGCACGACGTGCTCACGGGGCTGGCGAACCGACGCAGCCTCGTCGACGACCTCTCGCGGCGCCTCGCCGAGCATCACCGCTACGGCACGGACTTCAGCCTCGTGCTCATCGACCTCGACCACTTCAAGTACGTCAACGACAGCCTCGGCCACGGCGTCGGGGACCGCATGCTGCGCGCCGTCGCGGACGCTCTGCGAGAGCGGCTGAGGGAGTCCGACCTCATCGCCCGCCTCGGCGGGGGACGAGTTCGCGTGCGTCCTCGGGCGCACGGACTCCGCCGCCGCGACCCTCGTCGCCGACGACCTCGTCTCCGCGATCCGCCGGGTGCGCGTCGAGTCGGGCGAGGGCGAGCTCAGCATCTCGGCATCGGCCGGCGTCGCCTGCGCGAGCGAGCTGAACGGCGTCGACGAGGACGGGCTCCTCGCCGCCGCCGACCTCGCGATGTACGAGGCGAAGGACGCCGGCCGCGACCGGTACGCGGTCCATCACGAGCAGGACGGCGCGCAGGAGAGGGCCGCCGCGCGGCTCAACTGGTCGCACCGGATCCGGCGGGCGCTCGACGAGGACCGGTTCGTCCTCCACTACCAGCCGATCGTCGATCTGCAGGGGGAGCCCGTCCGCCGCTACGAGGCGCTCATCCGGCTGGACGACGACCCGGGTGGCGACCTCGTGCTCCCCGGGACGTTCCTCTACATCGCCGAGCGCTACGGGCTCATGCCGGCCGTCGACCGCTGGGTCGCCAGGCGCGTCATCACGACGATCGCCTCGGGACGCCTCCCGCCGGGGACCGAGGTCGCGCTCAACGTGTCGTCCCACTCGCTCGCCGACAGCACGCTCCTCGACCTCGTGGAGCGCCTCCTCGGTGAGTTCGAGGTCGAGGCCTCGCTGCTGTGCTTCGAGGTCACCGAGTCGGTCGCGATCTCGAAGCTCGAGGCGGCGAAGACCTTCGGGCGGCGCCTCCAGCGTCTCGGCTGCGCGTTCGCCCTCGACGACTTCGGGACCGGCTTCGGGAGCTTCACGCACATCAAGCACCTCCCCGTCGGCATCCTCAAGATCGACGGCGACTTCATCCGCGGCCTCACCGGGAGCCGTGCGGACCGGGCGGTCGTCGAGGCGCTCGTCCACCTCGCGCGCGCGACCGGCAAGCGGACCGTGGCCGAGTACGTCGGGGACGAGGCCACCGTCGAGCTGCTGCGCGAGCTCGGAGTCGACATGGCCCAGGGCTTCCACATCGGGCGCCCGGCGCCCCTCGGCGAGCTCGACCGCCCCGCGGACGTCGTCGTCTGAGAGACCCTCGCGCGCACACGCCCGCAGGCGGGCGCGCCGCTCAGCTCGTGACGGTCCCGGCCACGCCCGCGGCGAGGACCTCGCGCGCGGCGCGCGCCCCCGAGCTGATCGCGCCGTCCATGTAGCCGTTCCAGACCTCCGCGGTCTCGGTGCCCGCCCAGTGGATGCGGCCGCACTGCTCGCGGAGCGCGCCGCCGAGCGACGTCCACACGCCGGGAGGGAGGTAGCCGCCGTAGCAGCCGCGCGAGAACTCCTCCTCGGCCCACGCGCGGTCGACGTACTCGACCGGGGTCGCAGCCCGCGGGCCGAAGAAGCGGGTGAAGCAGCCGACGACCGCGTCCTTGCGCTCCTCCAGGGGCACGCGTGCCAGCTCGCGGGCCTGCCGACCCTCGAGGAAGCCGAGGAGGACCCCGCGCTGCGCGCCGCGCGGAGTGTTGTCGAAGACGACCTTCACCGGCCCGTCGGTGCTCGTCACCTGGCCGGAGAACCCGTCCGCCCGCCAGAACGGCTCGTCGTAGACCGCCATGCACTTCACCACCGACCCCTGCGGCATGCGCTGCGTGAGCTGGTCGCGGGAGCCCGGGAGGATCGGGTCGTAGGCGATGCGGCCGGCGAGCGTCGGCGGGATCGCGACGACGACCCGCGAGGCGCGGACGTCGATCCCGTCGGCCTCGAGGGTCACGCCGTCGGCGTCCTGCGCGATGCGCCGCACCGGCGCCGAGAGGACGAGCCGGTCGCCGAGCGGCTCGGCGGCCGCGATCGCGATGAGCTGCGAGCCCCCGACGACGCGGTCCTGCTGCGCTCCTCCGCCGGTCGAGATGAGGGCGTCGATGCCACCGCCGGAGTGGACGTAGAAGAGGAAGTGGAGGAGCGAGACGTCGGCGGGGTCCGAGGCCCACACGCCCTCGCACACCACCTGGAAGAAGTCGCGAGCGCCGCGCGTCGCCGTGTTGCGCGCGACCCACGTCGCGACCGTCTGGGCATCCCACGCATCGGCGCGCCGCGCCCGCCACGGCGCGTCGAGCGGCACCTTGCGCGCCATGCGGTCGAGCCTCGCCTGCGCCTGACCGACGTCGGCGAGCACCGCGGGACCGAGACGCGGGATCGCGCCGCTGTAGCGCGACACCTCGCCGCGGCGCTCGAAGAGGTTGAGGCCTTCGTCGTGGGTCGGATACGTCGTGAGGCCGAGCTCGCGGATCCAGCCCGCGACCTCGTGCTGCGTCGGCCCGACCCACTGGCCGCCGATCTCGACGATCTCCCCGTCGGAGAGCCGGTGGTTGAGGAGGCGCCCGCCGACGCGATCGCGCGCCTCGACGACGGCGACGTCGACGCCCGCCGCGACGAGCGTCCGGGCCGCGGACAGGCCGGCGAGACCGGCGCCGACGATCGCCACGTCGCAGGTCCGGGTGGGGGAGGGGGTCATCGCGGTCTCCGGGGTCGGGCGGTGTCGACACGAAGGCTAGGCGCTCGGCCGATCCGTCGCGAGAGGCGGCGCGCGAGCGCCGCGGCGCCCGGTCTGCTGAGGTACCGGGTCGACGCACATCGCGACGAGGGAGAGAGAGCATGAGCACGACGGAACCGACGACCGACCGGGTCGTCGTCGAAGTGATCGACGGCATCGCGGAGCTGCGGCTGACGCGGGGCGACGAGGGCAACGCGATCGACCGGCGCTGGACCGAGGCCCTCGGCGCCGCGGTCGACGCGATCGAGGCGGCGCTCGCCGCGCCCGGTGGTCGGGAGGCGGTCCGCGCCGTCCTCCTCACCGCGGAGGGCAGGGCGTTCACCGTCGGGGGCGACATCGTCCACTTCCGCGAGAACCGCGAGCGCCTCGACGAGGAGCTCGGGACGATGGTGAGCGCGCACGACGCCGCGGTCGTGAAGCTCGCGGAGCTCCCGGTCCCCGTCGTCTGCGCCGTTCAGGGCGCGGCCGCCGGAGGCGGGCTCGGCCTCGCCTGGGCCTCCGACATCGTCCTCTGCTCGCCGGAGGCGAAGTTCGCGACCGGCTTCGCGAAGATCGGGCTCAGCGGCGACGGCGGCTGCTCGTGGTTCCTGCCGCGGCTCGTCGGTCTCCGCCGAGCGCTCGAGCTCATGCTCGAGGCGCGTGTGATCGGCGCCGAGGAGGCGCTCGAGTGGGGGCTCGTCAACGCGGTCGTCCCCGCGGACGAGCTCGCCGCGGCGGCGCACGCGCGTGCCCGCGCTCTCGCCGACGGGCCGTCGATCGCGCTCGGGCGGATGCGCGCGCTCGTCCGCGGCTCGGCCGACGTGCCGCTCTCCGAGCACATGCGCCGCGAGGTCGAGAACATGATCGTCTGCGGGAAGACCGAGGACGCGCGCGAGGGCATCACGGCGTTCACCGAGCGACGCCCCGCGGAGTTCAACGCGCAGTGACCGCTTCCCGCCGGCCCACCGCGGGCATACCGTGGACGACGTGGGACCGGCGGCGATCACCGGCGCAGGACTGGACGACGAGATCCGCGACCTCGGTCGGCGTCTCGCGGCGCCCCCGCGGGGGCGCGAGCGGCTGCGGCGTGGACCCGAGGACCGGCTCACCGCGCTCCTGAGCCGCGATCCGCGGCTGCGTGCGGCGCTCTTCCAGGTCGTCGACGTCGCACCCGCCTGCGCCGGTCCGCAGGAGATCGCCGCGCACCTCGCGGCCTACCTCGAGGAGAGCGGCCGCGACGACCGCCTCGTCGCGCTCGCAGCGGGCTCGGCGAGGGGGAGGGCGACCGGAGCGGCGGTCGGCCGCCTCGCCGCGGCGGCCGTCGACCGGATGGCGCGGCGCTTCATCGCGGGACCCTCCCCGCGGGAGGCGACCGGCGAGCTCGAGCGGCTCTGGACGCGCGGCACCGCGACGTCCGTCGATCTCCTCGGCGAGGCGACGCTCACCCGCGCCGAGGGCGAGGCGTACGCGCGTCGCTGCGCGGACGCGCTCGACGCCCTCACGCGCGCGGCGCGCGACTGGCCGGCGCGCCCCGCGCTCGAGCAGGACGCCGCGGGGCCGGTCCCGCGCGTCAACCTCTCGGTCAAGGTGACGGCGCTCACCCCGCTCGTGCGGCGCGCCGCTCCCGCGCGCGCTCGCGACGACGCCGCGCGCGAGCTCCGCACGCTCCTGCGGCGGGCGGACCGGCTCGGAGCGCACGTCCACGTCGACGCGGAGTCGCTCGACTCCCGCGAGGCGGTCGTCGACCTCGTCCTGACGGTCCTCGACGAGCCGGAGTTCCGCGACGGGCCGTCCGCCGGCCTCGTCGTCCAGGCCTACCTGCGCGACGCCGACGAGACCGCGGACCGCGTGCTCGCCTGGGCGCGCGCGACGTCGCGGACCGTGCCGCTCACCGTCCGGCTCGTGAAGGGCGCCTACTGGGACCACGAGACCATCGACGCGCGGCAGCACGGCTGGCCCGTCCCGGTGTGGACGGAGCGGGCCGAGACCGACCGCTGCTTCGAGCGGCTCACCGGGCGGCTGATCGACGCGTTCCCGCGCGTGCGGCCCGCGGTCGCGTCGCACAACCTCCGCTCGGTCGCCCACGCGGTCGTCGCCGCACGGCGCGCGGGGCTCGGGCCCCACGACCTCGAGCTGCAGGTGCTCCGCGGCCTCGGCGACGACCTCCAGGACGCGCTCGCCCGCGAGGGTCTGCGGGGCCGCACCTACTGCCCCGTCGGCGACCTCGTCGCCGGCATGGCCTACCTCGTCCGCCGCCTCCTCGAGAACACCTCGAACGACTCGTTCCTCGCGGCGCAGGCGTCCGGCGCCGACCTCCACGACCTCCTCGCCCCGCCGTGACCGCCGACGAGACGACGTCCTCGCGGGCGCACCCGCCACGCGGCTTCACGAACGAGCCGCACACCGACCTGCGGCACGCCGTCGAGCGCGACCGGCTGCGCGAGGCGCTGCGCGACCTCGACGCGAGGCTGCCCCTGCGCGTCGGCGTGCGGATCGGCGGTCAGGAGCGCGCCGAGCCCGCCCGC
>NZ_JBLKKY010000106.1:0-9255 GCF_059438195.1 Paraconexibacter sp. | reverse complement strand
TGACGTTCGACGCCCGCGACGTGTTGCTGTCGGTGAAGCGCTCGTAGTGCCCGAGATCGAGGTCCGTCTCGGCGCCGTCCTCGGTGACGAACACCTCGCCGTGCTGGTACGGCGACATCGTCCCCGGATCGACGTTGATGTAGGGGTCGAACTTCTGCAGCCCGACCGTCAGGCCGCGGGAGACGAGGATCCGGCCGATCGACGCGGCGGCGATCCCCTTCCCGAGCGAGGAGACGACCCCGCCGGTGACGAAGATGTAACGAGTCTTCTTGGGGGGCTCAGGCACGGTGCACTCTCCCGATCGAGTCTAGGTGACGAAGTCCGGGGGTGCGTTCGACGAGCCCGGAAATTGAGTGGAATTCGCCGTACGCGGTGATCCCCGCGAGGACGGCGGCGCAGACGGCGAGACCGGCGGTCGAGTCGATCGAGGCGACGAGCCAGAGCCCGGCGACCGCCCCGACGACGTTCGAGCCGGTGTCCCCGAGCATCCCGCGCTCGCGGACGTCGTAGAGGCCGGCGACGAGGATCGCCCCTGTGTAGAGGCCCAGCGACGAGGCCGTCACCTCGTCCCACGCGAGGAGGCAGCACCCGAGCGCGACGAGGACGTAGGCCTTCACCGCGCGACCCGGGCGGAGGTCGAGGAGGTTGAAGAGGTTCGTCGCGAGGACGAGCACGAGGGCGCTGAGCAGCGCGACGCCCGCGTCGTCGGGCGTCGCGGTGAAGAAGAGCGCGAGCCCGAGGATGCCGACCGCCTTCAGCGCACCCGTCGAGAAGGCCCCCGTCAGCACGGCACGACCGTGGCCCCGCCATCCGCGGGAGGAGCCGGAGAACACGTCGTCGGCGAGGCCCAGGGCGGCGACGCCGAGCACGAAGCCCGGCGCGGCGACGAGCGCGGCATCGGGCGCGTCGGCGACGATGAGGAGGCCGAGCGGCACCATCGCGACGACGACCGCCGCGGGCAGGAGCAGGCCGAGCGGACAGGGCAGGTGCTCACCCCGGTAGTTCTCGACGGTCGCACCGGCCTCGCGCAGCGCGCGGAGGAGCGGTGCCGCCATGAACGCCGCTGCGGCGGCGCCGAGGAGGAGGGGCAGGACGCGCTCCGGCACCGCGGGAACGTAGCGCCACCCGCGGACGACAGCGCCGCCGCCCTCAGCGGTCGGGCCGCGGGGGCTCCCAGCCGGGGGGCGCGTCACGGGGCGGCGGAGCGGGCGGCGAGGGGCGCTGAGCGCCAGGGGACGGGCCCACTGGACCGTCGGCCGGGCCCTCGCCGCGCGGTCGCGTGACCGGCTCGTCGGCCCCGGGCGGGCCCCAGCCCGTCGGGGCGGCCGGACCCGCGTGCCGGGCGCGGAGCGTGAAGAAGAGGATCGTCACCGCGAGCGCCTGGAACGACAGCGTGAAGATCTCCACGACGATCGTCGTCGCGAGCGAGATGACCGCGAGGTCGGCCGCGTCGGCGAGGGCGGCACCCGGGATCGCGACGATCGCGCCGAGGATCCCGACGAGCAGGTTCGTGACGACGAGGACGCCGAACGTCCACCAGGCGTTCCCGCGGACGAGCTCGAACGAGCGGCGCAGCGCGTCGGTGCCTCGGCGGCCCTCGACGACGACGCTCTGGACCGCGACGCTGAGGAAGACGAGCGCGACGATCCCGGGCACGATGAACGCGACGAAGCCGAGCGCGACGATGAGCCCGCTGAGGAGGACGACGACGAGGACCGGCGTGAACGCGTCGAGGCCGTCGCGAGCGGCGGAGCCCGCGGTCGGCGTCTCGCCGCGCGCGATGGCGAGCACCGCGTGGACGAGCATGGCGGTGATGAGCGGGACTGTGACGAGCGCCGAGACGGCCGCCGGGACGAGGACGGCCTCGATCGGGGGGTCGGAGTCGTAGTCGGAGGTGAGCTGGCCGAGCCCGATGCCGCTCACGACGAGGTCGACCGGGACGACGACCGCCGCGGCGAGCAGGACGAACAGGCGCAGGTGCTGCCGGTAGAGCCCGAAGGACTCGTCGAGGAGCCTCGAGAGGTCGCGGTTCTTGTCGAGATGCACGTGCGTCGTCCCCCTCGCTACGGCGCCGCCACACGTGGCGACGCCCCGCCGACCGGCTCGGGGAGGAGCGCCCCGGCGCTGTCCTTGATGCCGAACGTCCCCTCGGCGCCGCCGAGCGCGAGGACGAGCGCCGTCTTGCCCTCGATCCGGTCGACCGCGTCGACGCTCGTGAGATCGCGGTCGGAGTACCAGCCGATCTGAGACGGGTCGGCCTCCTCGGTCTCGGCGGCGACGACGCGCGACTCGCTCTCGACGAGGCCGCGGACGACGCCGTCCTCGAACGGGTCGCGGAGAGCGCTCTCCTCGTCCTCGAGCTCCGCGGGCCGTCGCACGACGATGACCGCCTCGGCCCCGTCGAGCTCGCCGTTGAGGGTCGAGAAGAGCGTCGGACGGAGCCGCTCGATGAGGTTGCCGCCGTCGGCGTACTGGACGCCCATGCGGAAGCCGAGCTCCGAGAGGAGCTCGGTGTCGTCGCGGTCGAGGAACTGGTAGCGGGTGCCCTCCGCGCGTTCGGCCAGCTCGCCGACGTCCGGCGGGAGGCGCAGCGTCCCGACCGTGACGAGGCGCGCGCCGGTGTCGGTGAGCGCGTCGCGCACGTCGCCGACGATCTCGTCCGAGGACGAGCCGAGGAAGAGGAGCGCGACCCGCCGGCCTGTGAGGCGGTCGGCGACGAGCGACGGGTAGGCCTCCTCCTCGTACTCGCGGCGGGCGGAGACCTCGGCGCGAAGGTCGTCGGCGCGCTCGTTCGCCGCCTCCACGTCTGCGCGCAGAGACGCGCGCAGGTCGCGCTCGGCGCTCGAGACGAGACCGCGGTCGCCGATCGCGACGCCGAGGAGGAGCCCGACGAGGAGCGCGATGAAGACGGCGACGAGCGAGAGCGCGTGGTAGCGGAAGTCGAACACGGCGGGGCGGAGAGTAGAGGGCGGCGCTCGCCTACAGGTCCCAGCCCAGGAGGACGCGCAGCTTCAGCCAGAGCAGGTCGGCGACCTCGCGGAGACCGGGGCTCGCGAGGACGACCGCGATGAGGAGGAGGACGCCGGTGAGGGCGACGAGGCCGACGGGCGCCGCGCGCGGGAGCGGCCGGTAGAGGCGGGAGACGCCCTTGGCGTCGACGATGATCTCGCCGAGGCGCAGGCGGGTGAGGAACGTCGAGCTCATGCCGCGCCGGTTCTTGTCGAGGAACTCGACGAGGTTGAGCTGCGAGCCGACCGAGACGATGAGGCTCGCCCCCTTCTCGGCGCAGATGAGCATCGCGATGTCCTGGCTCGTCCCCGGCGCGGGCACGACCTTGTGCGGCAGCTCGAGCGAGTCGAGGTGGTCGCGGCCCGGGGCGCGGCCGTCCGGGTAGGCGTGGACGACGAGCTCGGCTCCGCAGCGCAGCGTCGACTCCTGCGCGGAGTCCATGTCGCCGACGATCATGTCGGGGGTGAACCCGGCCTCGAGGATCGCGTTGGCCCCGCCGTCGACGCCCACGAGCACGGGCTTCACGTCGCGGACGTAGGGCCGCAGGGCCTGGAGGTCCGACTGGTGGTCGACGCCGCGGACGACGACGAGCGCCGGCCGGTCCCGGAAGTCCGTCTCGAAGCGCGGCAGCTCGATGCGGCCCGAGAGGAGCTCGCGCTCCTCGAGCATGTGCTCGATCGTGTTGCGCGCGAAGGCTTCGAGCGCCTCGCCGATCTCCGCGCGCGCGGCCTCGTTCGCGGCCCGGACCGACGCGGGGTCCTGGTAGTCGCCCGTCGCGAGGACCTCGCCGGCGCGCCGCACGTCCCCTCCGATGATCTCGAGCTCGTCCCCGTCGTGGAGCGTGTCGAAGAGCGCGTCGTCGGCCATGTCGACGAGGTGGATGCCCGCCTGGACGAGGAGGAGCGGGCCCATGTTCGGGTAGCGCCCGCTCGACGATGCGCGGCAGTTGAGGACCGCGACGACCCCGGCGGCGATGAGATCCTCGGCGCTCACGCGGTCGAGGTCGTGATGGTCGACGACCGCGACCTCGCCCGGCTCGAGCTTCTTCACGAGGTGCTTGGTCCGTCGCCCCTTGCGAGCGCGGCCGCGCACGGGCGCCGACGCGGCCGGTTCGGCGGGGGCCGCGCTCCCCGCCCCTCCGTTCGCTGGGGCCTCGACGCGCGAGGTGCGACGGGGCAGGGGCATCGACGCCTCAGTCTAGGGTCTGAACGCGGCGACGGGCTCGGCGCGCGGGCCGCACCCACGAGCATGCGGGCTCTACGCCGCTTTGAGGAGCTCCTTGGCGTGGCGTCGCGCGGCGACGTCGTCGGCCTCCGCCCCGAGCATCCGGACGAGCTCGCCGACGACCTCCTTCGACTCGAGCGTCCGCACCGTCGTCACCGCCGGCTCGACGGACGTGTCCTTCGCGATCGAGAAGTGCCGCGCGGCGAGCGACGCGATCTGCGGCAGGTGCGTGATGCACAGCACCTGGCGGCCGGCGGAGAGGTCGCGCAGCTGCTCGCCGACCGCGCGCGCCGTCACGCCGCCGACCCCCGCATCGACCTCGTCGAACACGAGCGTCGCGCCGGCCCGGCCGTCGTTCGCGACGCCGAGGATCGCGAGCATGACTCGCGAGAGCTCGCCGCCCGACGCGATCTCCCGCAGCGGGCCGGCGGGGACGCCCGGATTCGCGGCGATGAGGAACTCGACCGCGTCCGCGCCCGTCGGGCCCGGCTCCCGGCCGGAGAGGGAGATCTCGAAGCGGGCACCCTCCATCGCGAGGTCCTCGAGCCGGGCGCGGACCGCCTCGGCGAACGCGGGGGCGCCTTCCTCGCGCGCCGCCCGCAGGGCCGCGCACGCCTCCACGAGCTCGGCGCGCGCCGCGTCGCGCTCCGCGGTCGCCTCCTCGAGCGCGACCTCGGCGCCCGCGAGCTCGTCCCGACGCGCGCGGCACGTCCGCGCGTGCGCGAGCACGCTCTCGATCGAGCCGCCGTGCTTGCGCTTGAGCCGGTCGAGGACGGCGAGCCGCGCCTCGGCCGCCTCGAGGGCCTCCGGATCGGCGTCGAGCCCCTCGACGTAGCGCCGGAGGTCGGTCGCGACGTCCTGCGCCTCGATGGCGAGCGCCTCGACCCGCGCCCCGAGGCCGTCGAGCTCGGGATCGACCCCGGCGACGGACTCGAGCTCCGCCCCGCCGCCGGCGAGGATCGACGCGACGCCGTCGCCGTCGTCCGGCACGAGCGCCTCGCACGTCCCGAGCGCCGCGCCCCGCAGGGCCTCGACGTGGCGGAGCCGGTCCCGTGAAGCGAGGAGCCCTGCCTCCTCCTCCACCGAGGGGTCGGCGCCCTCGATCTCGGAGAGCTCGAACTCGAGGAGGTCGAGCTCCCGGTCGCGGGCCCCCGCGTGCTCCTGCAGCTCGGCGAGGCGCTCGTCGAGGCCGCGCACCCGCGCGTGGAGGGTCGCGGCTCGCTCGCGACGCTCGGCCTGCGACGGGCCGGCGAACGCATCGAGGAGATCGAGCTGCGCCGAGGCGATCGTGAGCTTCCGGCTCTCGTGCTGGCCGTAGAACGAGATGAGCGCCTGCGCGACGTCCCGCAGGTCGGCGACGCTCGCCGAGCGGCCGCCGATCGACGCGCGCGTGCGCCCCTCGGCGACGACGCGGCGTGCGAGGACGAGGTCCTCCGCGTCCGCGGGGAGGCGGTCGCCGAGCATCTCGCGAAGGCCGTCGGGGAGGTCGAAGACGCCCTCGACGTACGCCTCGCTCGCGCCGGGGCGGACGATCCCCTGACGGGCCTTGCCGCCGAGGAGGAGGTCGAGCGCGTGCGCGAGGACCGTCTTGCCCGCGCCTGTCTCGCCGGTGATGACGTTGAGGCCGGGCGCGAGCCGCAGCTCGGCCCGCTCGATGAGAAGGAGGTTCTCGACCCGCAGCTCGTGGAGCATGCGGCGAGTGAACCAGCGGCCGCGGACGGAACCGCGTCGAACGCGTGTTCGTGCGAGCCCGGCTCGGTGTGCGGCGGGGCGGTGGACGGAGGGCGGGGCGGGTCGGGGCGGGGCGGGGCGGGGCGAATCGAATGCGCGTTGAATTCGCCCCCTATATGGGAGTCAAACGAACGCGCGTTGAATTCGCCCCCGCCCCGCCCGAGGGGCGAATCGAACGCGCGTTGAATTCGCCCCCTATGCGGGCGTCAAACGAACGCGCGTTGAATTCGCCCCCGCCCCGCCCCCCTGCCCGCGCCCCCTACGCGAGCCGGCCGAACTTCTCCCGCAGGCGCAGGTAGAAGCTCGAGCCGGGGAGCTGCGCGAGGTCTGCGGCCTCGCGCACGAAGCGCGCCGTGATCCGCTGCCCGGGATCGAGCTCGCCGACCGGCCGCCCGTCGACCGAGATGTCCACCGCCCCGCGCGAGCGGTTGTCGATCGCGAGCTCGTCGTCGGGCGCCACGACGAGCGCCCGGGCCGTGAGCGAGTGCGGGGCGATGAACGACACGGCGAAGCCCTCGACGCCCCAGGCCATGACGGGGCCGCCGTTCGCGAGGTTGTAGCCCGTCGAACCGGCCGGCGTCGCGAGGACGAGGCCGTCGCAGCGCACGCTGCCGACCTCCTGGCCGTCGCTGGAGTAGGCGAGCGTGGCGACCCGCTCGCCGACCTTACGGTGGATCGACACGTCGTTGATCGCCGCGTGGGCGCCGGTCGGGAGCTCGAGCGCGATCGCCGGGAGCGTGAGCGTGTCGAAGTCGCGACGCAGCGCCCGGCGCAGCCCCGTCGCCTCGCCGTCCGGGTCCATCGTCGCGAGGAAGCCGATCTCGCCGAAGTTGACCCCGAACACCGGGACGCTCGTGCCCGCGTAGCGGCGCAGGCCGCTGAGGATCGTCCCGTCGCCGCCGAGCGTGACGCAGACCTCGACGTCGTCGATGACCGGCGCGTCGACGACGATGCCCTCCTGCGCGACGAGGCCGTGCTTGCGTGTCTCGTCCGCGTCGAAGCGCAGGACGACCCCCTCGTCACGCGCGACGCGGATGAGGGCCTCGAGAGCCGACGCCGTCTGCGCCGGACGCTGATGCGTGAACACCGTCGCGCTGCGCTGCGGGGACGGGTTCATCCGGGCTCGGCTTCCAGGATCGCCGCGTCGAGCTCGACGTCGTCGAGCGCCCCGGTGCGCCCGGGCTCGGCGAGGTGGACGAAGGTCTCGCGGTTGCCCTTCGGCCCGGGGAGCCCCGAGGGCGCGACCCCGAGCACCGACGACCCGGCCGCGGCGGCGGCTCGCGCGACCGCGAGGAGCGCGGCGCGGCGGTCCTCCGGGGAGCGGACGACGCCGCCCTTGCCGACCCGGTCGCGGCCGACCTCGAACTGGGGCTTCACCATCGCGAGGACGTCGTAGCCGCGCGGGTCCACGCAGCGGAGGATCGCCGGGAGGATCTTCGCGAGCGAGATGAACGAGACGTCGCAGACGACGAGATCCGGCGCGTAGGGCAGCAGGGCGGGCGCGAGAGAGCGCGCGTTGCAGCGCTCGAGCACCGTCACGCGTTCGTCGTTGCGGACGTTCCAGTGCAGCTCGCCGTAGGCGACGTCGACCGCGACGACGTGCGCCGCGCCGCGTTGGAGAAGGCAGTCCGTGAAGCCCCCGGTCGAGGCGCCGACGTCGAGCGCGTGGCGCCCCGTCACCTCGAGGGCGAGCGCGTCGAGCGCGTTCGCGAGCTTGACGCCGCCGCGCGAGACGTAGCGCGGCGCCTCGTCGACGTGGAGGACCGCGTCGGCCGGGACGAGCTGCCCCGGCTTCTCCGCGCGCTCGCCGTGGTCTCCGAGCCGCACCTCGCCCGCCATGACGGAGGCCGCGGCGCGGCTGCGGGAGTCGAAGATCCCGCGGCGGTGCAGAAGCGTGTCGAGCCGGACCTTCTCCATCCCGGCGGACACGGTAGCGACGCGGGGGCGCGGCGGTGCACGTCGCCGTGCCCCCGGGGGCCGGGCGAGCACGTGTTCGATCGTGCGGATCCGAACGATTGTTCGACTCTGTGTGCACGATCACAGACAATCTCCTCCCCCGCCCCGACCATGTGCTGCCAGATGACCGCGTTCCGCCTCATCCCGTTCGGCCTCCACGGCGCCATCGAGCTCCCGCTCGGGCTCGCCGCGATGGCGCTGCCGTTCGTCCTCGGCTTCTCGGCCGCGGCGACGGTCGTCTCCGTCGTCGTGGGCGCCGCCATCGTGGGCCTCGCCCTCGCCTCGACGACGGACGAGCGCGGACGCCCCGCGATGTCGATCGCGTCGCACTACGCGGCCGACTACGGGCTCGCGCTCGGCCTCGCCGGCGCCGCGGTGCTCCTCGCCGTCGCCGACGACCCCCTCGCGGGCGTCGTGCTCGGCGCCATCGCCACCGCGCAGCTCGCGCTCAACCTCTCCACGCGATACAGCGCGCACGCCTGACCCCCACGCCCGCCGGCGGCGACACGCCGGCCGAGACTTCCCTCAGAGATCACATAGCTGGACCCACATCACATAGCAGTATCTCTCCTCCCCGGAACGGCCCGCCTTCGAGCGGGTCGTTCCTCTTTCGTGGCCGGGCCGGACGTGGCGCCGCGCGCCGCGCACCGCGTCGCCCCGGGGCGACCGATGCCCTCAGCCCTCGGGGTTCGGCAGGCGGACGTGGAGGTGGTCGTCGTGGTGGTCGAGCCGGATGACCCGGTCGGCCGGGCCGTCCAGACCGACGCCGTGCCCGACGACGACGAGCTCGGCGCCGCGCGCGACGAAGCGGTCGACGAGATCCTGGGCGAGGCGGCGGTCGACCTGCCCGGCCCGCGCCGCCTGCCGCTGCCGCCGGTCCTCGCGCGGGTAGTAGATGTCGACGTCGAGGCCGTTCTGGTGGGAGTTGTGCCCGAGGCCGCCGAAGCGGGAGTCGAAGACGCCGCCCTCGGGCCGGCTGAGATCGCCGACGAGGACCCGCGGCGCCCCGGGGTGGGCCGCCCGGTGCTCGGCGAGCACCTCGAGGATCGTGCGGACGAGGACGTCCGTGCCGTAGCGCCGCCAGGCGGGGTTCGGGACGACGCGCTCGACGCCGTCCCAGGTGACGTGGTCGGGTCCCTCGACCGGCAGCTCGACGCCCCGGACGAGCCGGCCGTCCTCGTAGGGCAGCCCCAGCGCTCGCGACGGCCGTGCCGGACGAGCCGGGCGCTGCGTCAGGGGGCCGGCCGCCGCCGCGGCGGAGGGCGTCTGCGCGCCGGGGGCGGCGAGCGGCACGGGCCCGGCCGTCACGGACGCGCGGGCGAGGCGCTGGACGAG
>NZ_JBLKKY010000105.1:0-9979 GCF_059438195.1 Paraconexibacter sp. | reverse complement strand
GACGAGGCGGGAGGACCGCCACCTACAAAGTTCTACGAGCTACGGGACAACCTCTCCGCGAGGCCGTCGCCTTGCACCTCGAGGGACTGCGCGCCGAGGGCCTGTGCATCCCGCCGCCGACGTCGATGGCAGGCGTCATCGAGGTGTAGAGGGCACGGGGGCCGACGGCGTCCGAGCGCCCTGCGCACTCCCCACGCAGACCCTGAGCTTCACGCGGCGTCGAGCTCGCCGGCGATCCACGCCTCGATCTCCCACCGACGGAAGCGGACGACACGGCCCCGGCGCAGCGCCGGCAGCGTGCCGGTCCTCGCCCACTCGTAGACGGTCGTCGTCGCGACCGTGAGCAGCTGCGCCACCTCGTCGGCGGTCATGATGTCCGCCGCCGTGAGGTTGCGCTGCGGCCGCACGCTCCCCTTGGTCATCGTCGAACCTTCCTCCTCTGCTCGGCGCTGAAGACGATCCCGCGCCGCTCGCCGTCGACGACGAAGCGGGTGACCACCGCTGCCCCGGCCTCCTTGGCGTAGCGGTAGAGACGCCGGCGCATCACCACCCGGTCGCCCTCGAAGTCCTCGCCCTCCCAGATCCGCCAGATGCGACCGTCGAACCACTCGTCGAGCGGGTACGGCGGCGCGCGGCGAATCGGGGGCGCGGGGGGATCGAAGTCGAAGTCATCCAAGAGATCGGCCATACGCGCTTCTTGGAGCGGACCGGGCTCAGCGTTGCCCACCGCATGACCACGCCACGTGACCACGCCCTGGTCGAACCGACGGAACAGTCACGGAAGACCCACGGAAGTCTGTCGGAACTGCCACCGACAAGATTTTCAACCGCACCCCGAAGTACCCGCAAATCCACGGTTTCTGCGGGAGGTGTCCTGCCGGACACCTCCCGCTACGCGGTCGGTCTCGCTCCCGCGAACCGGGAACGGCCTCCTGCGTCGGCCTCTCGCTGCGCTCGCCCGGCACGCAGGGCGAGAGACCAGCCGACCGGCCTTTAGGCTGCGCCTCGCGCGCCGCTGCACGGCGCTCCCAGTGGGCGGGGCCCACCCCGGCCGACTCCGCCGGCCTCGGCCGGACGGCCGCGGGACCGCGGGACACGACGGCGAGACGACCTCACGCGGAAGGGGCCGGACCGTGCACCTGACGGTCGGCGTGGCTCAGCTCCACGCGGAGACGAGCACGAGGTACGTCGTGATCTCGACGATCTTGTTCACCGCGCCGAACGAGTCGCCGGTGACGCCGCCGAAGAGCCGCGCGAGCCCCGCGCCGAGGCCGCCTGTGACGGCGACGGCGACGGCGACGGCGAGGAGGCCCGGGCCTGGCTCTGCGACGACGACGGCGACCGTGACCGCGAAGACGGTCGCCGCGGCGAGGCCGATCGGGGTCGCACGGACGAGGGCACCGGAGCCGGTCTGGCGCGCCGAGCGCCAGATGACCGACTGCGGAAGCGTCGACCAGCGACCGAGGACGTGCGCGACGAGCGCGGCGCGCAGGACGTCGTCGCCGTCGAGGCCGACGAGGACCGAGAACGGGACGAGGACCATGAACGCGATTGCCAGTGCGCCGTAGGTGCCCACCCTGGGGTCCTTGAGGATCTCGAGGCGGCGCTCGCGAGTCGTGTGGGCGCCGGCGGCATCGGCGACGTCGGCGAGGCCGTCCTCGTGGAAGCCGCCGGTGACGAGGATCGCCGCGAGGAGCGCGAGGAGGGTCGCGGGGGCCGGGTCGAGGGCGAGGTCGGCGAGCAGCCGGGTGCCGCCCAGGACGCCGCCGACGAGCAGGCCGACGACGGGGAACCAGACGGCGGCGCGGCTGAGCGCTGCGGCGTCGAGCGGCGGTGGGGCCGGCCCTCCCGGGCGGAAGCGGGGACCGACGGGGAGGCGGGTGAGGAACGCGACGGCGAGCCGCACGTCGCCGAGGATCCGAGCGGCCACGCGGGGACTGTGTCAGACGGGTGCAGGCGATAGAGTCGCGGCTGCGACGGTCGAGGAACCCGGTGCGAATCCGGGACGGTCCTCGCCACTGTGACCGGGGAGCGACCCCCCACGACGCCACTGGACCGACGGTCCGGGAAGGCGGGGGGACCGCGACGATCCGGGAGTCAGGACACTCACCGGCGCTTCAGAGTCCACGAGGGATTGGAGCACGATGTCTCACCCCGACGCGCGCGCGAGCGCCGATCGCTGTCCCGGCGTCCTGCGGCCCCACGAGGCCGCCGACGGCCTCCTCGTCCGCGTCCGCCTCGTCGGCGGCCGCCTCGACGCCCGCGGTGTGCGTGCGCTCGCAGGCATCGCTCGTTGCACCGGCGCGCGAGTCGAGCTCACGTCTCGCGCCAACGTCCAGCTCCGCGGGCTCCGCGGCGAGGACCTCGACGGCGTCGCCGCGACACTCGATGCCGCTGGGCTGCTCGCTCCCGCGAGCCACGACCGCGTCCGCCACGTCCTCGCCGACGCCCTCGTCGGTCGCCGGCCGCAGAGCCGCATGACGGCCCCGGACGCCGACGCGTTGCTCGACCGGCTCGCCGAGGCGATCGTCGCCGACGGAGCGCTCGCGCACCTCTCCGGACGCTTCCTCTTCGCCGTCGACGATGGGTCGGGGGCCGTCGAGGATGCCGGAGCCGATGTCGTCGTGCGCGCGCCGACCGACGAGGCGATCAACGAAGCGCTCGCCGTCGCGCGCCAGGTCGCGGCGACGCCTGGTGCCTGGCGACGCTCCGACGTGGCCGAGGATCGGCCGCGGCCACCCCGCCTCCGCCACGGCGCCCTCGAGCCGCCCGTCGGGCGCGTCACCCAGGTCGACGGGCGTCTCGCGGTCGGTGCGCTCGCGCCTCTCGGCGAGGTCCCGCCGCACGCACTCGACGCCCTCGCTCAGGCCACGGACGAGCTCGACGTCCGCGTGAGCCGCGACCGCGGACTCGTCGCCGTCGACCTCGCCGACACCGCCGCGGCGGCCGCCGCCGCGGACACGATGCGCGCCACCGGCCTCGTCGTGGACCCCGACACGGGCTGGCGGGGGCTGAGCGCGTGCGCCGGCGTCGGCGCCTGCGCGCAGGCGCTCGCCGACGTCCGCGGGATCGCGACGCGGCGTGCGCGCGAACGGGCCGACGCCCCTCGGCGCGCCGGTCGTGAGCACTGGTCGGCGTGCCCGCGGCGCTGCGGGGAGACGCCCGACGTCGCGATCGGGGTGAGCGCCCGCCCGGACGGCGGCTGGGACCGCCGGGAGGTGATGGCGTGAGCGCCGTCGATCACATCCGCGACGGCGCCGAGATCTACCGGCGGTCCTTCGCGACGATCCGCGCCGAGGCCGATCTCGCCGGCCTCGACCCAGTCATGGAGCGCACCGTCGTGCGGATGATCCACGCGTGCGGCATGGTCGACCTCGCGGCCGACGTCGTCGCCTCGCCAGGGTTCGGCGCCACCGCGATGCGGGCGCTCGCCGACGGCGCGCCGATCCTCTGCGACACGACGATGGTCGCCTCGGGCATCACGCGGCGCCGGCTTCCCGCAGGCAACGACGTCGTCTGCACCCTCGCCGACCCGCGCGTGCCCGCGCTCGCGCAGCGCATCGGCAACACGCGCACCGCGGCCGCCGTCGACCTCTGGGACGACCGGCTCGACGGCGCGGTCGCCGTCTTCGGCAACGCCCCGACCGCGCTCTTCCGGCTCCTCGAGAACGTCGCCGCGGGCGGCCCGCGGCCCGCCGCCGTCATCGGCATCCCCGTCGGCTTCATCGGCGCGGTCGAGTCGAAGGAGGCGCTCGTCGACGGTCCTCCGCACCTCGAGCATCTCGTCGTCCACGGGCGACGGGGCGGCAGCGCGATCGCCGCCGCCGCCGTCAACGCGCTCGCGAGCGAGGAGGAGTGAGCGCCATGGTCGACGCACCGCGCACGACGACCGGACGCCTCTACGGCGTCGGCGTCGGCCCCGGCGACCCCGAGCTCCTCACGCTGAAGGCGCTGCGGATCCTCGAGTCCGTCCCGGTCGTCGCCTATCCGATCGCGAGGGGCCGCAGTGGCGTCGCGCGATCGGCGGCCGCGCCGCACCTGCGCCCGGACCACGTCGAGGTCCCGCTCGTCTACCCGACGACGACCGAAGGCACCGCGGACGCCGCAGCCTACGACGCCGCCCTGCGCGACTACTACGACAGGGGCGCCGCCGAGATCGCCGCGCACCTCGACGCGGGGCGCGACGTCGCGGTCCTGTGCGAGGGGGACCCGTTCTTCTACGGCTCCTACATGTACCTGCACGAGCGACTCGCGTCGCGGTACCCGACGGAGGTCGTCGCGGGCGTGACGTCGGTGAGCGCCGCGAGCGCCGCCGCCGGTACCCCGCTGTGCAAGCACGACGACGTCCTCACGGTCCTGCCGGGGACGCTCCCCCAGGACGAGCTGCGGCGCCGTCTCGCCGACGCCGACGCAGCGGTCGTCATGAAGCTCGGTCGGACGTTCCCGACCGTCCGCGACGCCGCCGAGGGCGCCGGCGTCCTCGACCGCGCCGTCCACGTCACACGCGCCTCGCACCACGACGAGGAGATCGCACCGGTCGCCGATGTCGAGGCCGGCCGCGTGCCGTACATGTCGATCGCGCTCGTGCCGACCGCCGCGGACGACCGGCTGCGCGGCAAGGGGCCACACGCGGCGGCCGCCCGCGCGGACGCACGCGGCCGCGTCGCCGTCGTCGGTCTCGGGCCCGCCGGGCCCCGCTGGCGGACCGCCGAGGCCGAGGCCGAGCTCGCGACGGCCGACGCGGTCGTCGGCTACGCGCCGTACGTCGCGCGCGTCCCCGACCGCCCGGGGCTCGAGCGGTTCGCCTCCGACAACCGCGTCGAGGTCGACCGCGCGCGTCACGCCCTGCGGCTCGCCTCCGAAGGCCGGCGCGTCGTCGTCGTGTCCTCCGGCGACCCCGGCATCTTCGCGATGGCCGCCGCCGTCCTCGAGGCGTGGGAGGAGGAGGCCGCGGTCGGGACCGCGCTCGGCGAGGTCGAGATCGACGTCGTGCCCGGCCTCTCCGCGATGCAGGCGGCGGCCGCCCGCGTCGGGGCGCCGCTCGGGCACGACTTCGCCGTCGTCTCGCTGTCCGACCGCCTCAAGCCGTGGGACGTCGTCGCGCGGCGCGTCGAGGCGGCCGCCGCGGCCGACTTCGCGCTCGCGTTCTACAACCCGGCGTCGCGGTCGCGACGCGAGCAGCTCGATCGCGCGATCCTCGCGGTGCGCCGCCATCGCGACGACGCGACTCCGGTCGTCGTCGCGCGCGCGGTCGGCGCGCCCGACGAGTCGGTCGACGTCGTCACCCTCGGCACGCTCGACACCAGCGTGGTCGACATGCGGACGCTCCTCATCGTCGGGTCGTCGCGGACGCGGACGGCGGTGGCGCCCGGCGGACGGACCCTCGTCCACACGCCGCGGACCTACCCGGCGGCGCGGGCGAGCACCCAGGCGACCGCGGCGCCGACCTCGGCGACCGTCTCCACGTGAGGCCGCGCCGGACGGTCGACGACGACGACGGGCAGACGCCGCTCGCGGGCGGCGTCGAGCTTCGCCCGCGTGTGGTCGCCGCCCGAGTCCTTCGTGACGACGACGTCGATCGCGTGGGCGTCGAAGATCGCGCCCTCGCCCGCGCGCGTGTACGGCCCGCGGTCGAGGAGCAGAGCGTGCCGGGGCGGGAGGTTGCCGGGGTCGGGCGGGTCGACCGTCCGCACGAGGAAGAAGGTGCGCGCATCGTCGCGGAACGCGCCGAGACCCTGGCGTCCGGTGGTGAGGAAGGCGCGCGCACCGAGCCGCGGCACGAGCGCCGCCGCCTGCGGGAGCGAGGCGACCCGGTGCCAGTCGTCGCCGGGGCCCGGATCCCAGCCGGGCCGTGTGAGCCGCAGGAGAGGGACGCGGGCGGACGTGCAGGCGGCGGCAGCGTTCGCGCCGATGCGCTCGGCGAACGGGTGCGTCGCATCGACGACGCAGGCGGCGCGCACGCAGCGCAGCCAGCCGGCGAGCCCGTCGACGCCGCCGAAGCCGCCGACCCGCACCTCGCCAGGCGGCACGCGGGGGCGCGCGACGCGACCCGCGAGCGAGCTCACCACGCGCATCCCCGGACGGTCGACCAGTGCCCCGGCGAGCGCCCGGGCCTCCGCGGTGCCGCCGAGGACGAGGACCGTCACGCTCACGCGGTCCGGCGCAGGAGCGCGATGTCGAAGATCCAGCCCTTGCGCTCTCGCGCCTCGGCGCGGTGACGGCCGATCTCGTCGCGCACCTCGTCGAGCGGTCCGGCGACGAGGATCTCGTCGGGTGTCCCGAGATAGGCGCCCCAGTAGACGTGCAGCGGCGCTCCGCGGGGGAGCGCGCTCAGCGCGCGGTGCGCGTCGAGCATGACGACGACGTCCTCGTCGGCGTCGGGGAGCCCGTCCTGCGCGACGAGACGGGCGGGCGTGACGCGGACGGCGCGCCCGACGCGGTTGAGCGCGACCCCGTGTCGCGCCGTGAGGGCATGGAGGCTGCTCACGCCCGGGACGACCTCGACGTCGAGCGCGACGCGCCCGCGGTCGTCGATCGCGCGCACGACGGCGAGCGTGCTCTCGTAGAGCGACGGGTCGCCCCACACGAGGAACGCGCCGGTCCGGCCGGCTCCGAGGGCGCCGGCGAGCGCTTCCTCCCAGCGCGCGACCCGCTCCTCACGCCAGCGGGCGACGGCCTCGCGGTAGTCCGGGGCCGTCCTCCAGGGGCGGGGCGGGTCGGGGATCTCGACGGTGCGGTACGCGCCCGCGGTGCGATGGCGCGCGACGACGGCGCGGCGCAGGGCGACGAGGTCGTCGGCGCCGTCCTTCGTCACGACGAAGAGGACGTCGAAGGCGTCGAGCGCCCGCACGGCCTGGACCGTCACCTGGTCGGGGTCGCCCGGCCCGATCCCGATGAGGAGGAGCCGGCTCATCGCGCGCGCGCGCGCGCGGGCGAGTACAGATGGCTCGCGCACGCCCCGGCGGCGTCGACGCCCGCGAGCGCGGGGCCGACGAGGATCGTCGCGGTCCGGCGGATCCCCGCCCGCGCCGTCGCGTCGGCGATCGTCGCGAGCGTGCCGTGGACGACCTGCTCCTCGGGGCGGCTCGCGTGCGCGACGACGCACGCGGGGCACCGCGGCCCGTAGTGCGCGACGAGACGCGGCGCGATCTCGTCGAGCGCCTGGGCGGCGAGGTGGAGGACGAGCGTCGTGCCGTGCGCGGCGAGACCATCGAGCTCCTCGCCGGGCGGCAGGGCGGTCGCGCGTCGCGCGTGGCGCGTGAGGATGACGCTCTGCGCGACACCGGGCACCGTGAGCTCACGGCCGATCGCGGCGGCCGCGGCGGCGAACGCGGGGACGCCGGGCACGATCGCGTAGGGGATGCCGCGGTCGCGCAGCCGCCGGATCTGCTCCGTGATCGCGCTGTAGATCGACGGGTCGCCGCTGTGGAGTCGGGCGACGTCGTCACCGGCGGCGTGCGCGTCGACGAGGACGCCTTCGATCTCGTCGAGGGTGAGGTCGCGGCTGTCGACGAGACGGGCATCGGGCGGGCAGTGCGCGAGCACCTCGTCGGGCACGAGGGCGCCGGCGTAGACGCACACCGGACAGCGCCGCAGCACGTCGACGGCGCGGAGGGTGAGGAGATCGGCGGCGCCAGGTCCGGCGCCGACGAAGAAGACGGTCACGTGAGGACCTCCCAGCGGGTGATCGGCATCGCGGGCCGCCAGCCGGTGAAGCCGCCGATCGGCTCGGCGCGGGCGACCTGGATGCGGGTGAGCGTGCCGCCGTGCCGCTCCCGCGCGGAGGCGAGCGCCGCCTCGGCCTCGAGCGTCACCGCGTGAGCGACGAGTCGACCACCCGGGCGCAGTGCGGCGTGGCAGGCGTCGAGGACGCCCGGCGCGCTCACGCCTCCGCCGACGAAGATCGCGTCCGGCGGGCGGAGCCCGTCGAGCGCCTCGGGGGCCCGTCCGGCGACGACTTCGAGGCGGTCGGGGACGCCGAGGGCGCGCCCGTTCTCGGCGATGCGGGCGCGTCGATCCCCGCGCGGCTCGACGGCGACGGCCCCGGCGGACCGCTCGGCCCGCAGCCACTCGACGGCGATCGAGCCGCTCCCCGCGCCGACGTCCCACAGGACGGCCCCGGGCGCCGGGCGCAGCGCGCAGACGGCGAGGGCGCGGAGGTCGCGCTTCGTGAGCTGCCCGTCGTGGACGTAGGCGTCGTCGGGCAGGCCGGGCGTGCGGGGGAGGAGCGGCGTGCCGGGGGCGGCCCGCACCTCCACGGCGACGAGGTGGAGCGGTGCGGCGGGCGTGCCGTCGTGGGCGGCGGCGGTCGTCGTCGTGAGCCGCTCGCCCGCGCCGCCGAGCTCCTCGCAGACGACGAGCGTGCTCGGGCCGTAGCCGCGGTCGCGCAGCACCGCCGCGACCTCGGCGGCCCCGTGCGTCCCGGTGACGTAGGCGACGAGACGGCGGCCGGGCTGCAGGGCGGCGGCGAGGACGTCGGCGGGACGGGCGACCGCGCTCACGAGCTCGACGTCGGCCGCCGGCCAGCCGAGGCGCGCGCACGCGAGCTGGAAGGCCGAGGGGTGCGGGTGGATGCGCAGCCGGGACGCGCCGAGGCGCGCGACGAGCGTCGCGCCGATGCCGTGGAGCATCGGGTCGCCGGAGGCGAGGACGCAGAGCCCGCCCGCGTCGGCGAGTGCCGGCAGCTCGTCGTAGGCGCGATGGAACGGCGAGGGCCACGACCGGCGGGGCGCCGCGCCGACGTCGTCGGGGACGAGCGCGAGCTGGCGGCTCGAGCCCATGAGCAGCCGGGCGTCGGCGACCGCGGCACGGGCGGGGCCGCCGAGGCCGTCCCACCCATCGGCGCCGATGCCGACGACGTGGACGGGGGCGGTCACGCGACCTCACCGAGCGCGGTCGCGAGGCGCGCGTTGCTGTCCGGGTCGCGCGCGGTGATGCGCAGGTGCTGCTCGCCCAGGCCCGGGAAGGACCCCGCCGGGCGGACCGCGATGCGGCGTGCGCGCAGCGCCGCGACGACCGAGGCCCCGTCGGCCACCTCAGCGAGGACGAAGTTCGTGTGCGACGGCCACGTGCGCACGGCGGGGAGGGCGGCGAGACGCGCGACGAGGTCCTCGCGCTCGGCCGCGGCGCGCTGCGCCACAGCGACGAGCGCGTCCGGTCGCGGGGCGATCGCGGTGAGGGCGGCGAGCGCGAGCGCGTTGGCCGACCACGGCGGCCGCGCGGCGTGCAGGCGGTCGGCGAGGGACGGCTCGGCGAGCGCGTACCCCGCCCGGACGCCGGGGATCGCGAGCGACTTCGTGAGGCTGCGGACGACGACGACGTCGTCGAGCGGCTCCCGCGCGAGCGAGCCCGGCTCGCCGGGGACGAGGTCCATGAACGCCTCGTCGACGACGACGACGCGTCCGGGGCGCCGCAGGGCGAGGAGAGCGCCGACGGGATCGAGCGTCCCCGACGGCGAGGCGGGGTGCCCGACGACGACGAGGTCCGCCGCGTCCGGGACCGCGGCGGGGTCGAGCGCGAAATCGCGCGCCGGATCGCGCAGGACGCGGGTGACGGGCACGCCGTGGGTCCGCAGGCCCGCCTCGGTCTCGGTGAAGCCGGGGTGGACGACCGCGGCGAGGTCCGGGCGCAGCGCGGGGCCGAGCAGCCAGAGCGCCTCGGCGGCGCCGTTGGTCGGGACGACGGCGTCGGCCGAACGACCGTGGAGCGCGCCGAGCGCGACCCGCGCTGTGGTGTCGTCGGGGTAGCGCGCGACGGTCCCGAGAGCGTCGGCGAGCGCGGCGCTCAGCCACGGCGGCGGTCCGCCGGCGAGGACGTTGACGGCGTGATCGGCGTCTCCCGCGCGCACCATGCGGTCGCCGTGGACGCGGAGCGCCGCCGGCGCGTCGTCGGCGTCGGACCGGCGGGCGAGGACGAGCGGGCGCCCGGCGACGACGAGCTCGGCGTGGTCGGCGGCGGCCGAGAGCGTGCTCGTCGCCTC
>NZ_JBLKKY010000104.1:0-9992 GCF_059438195.1 Paraconexibacter sp. | reverse complement strand
AGGTGGCCGGTGAGCGCGGACTCGATCGCGATCTGCGCCGTCTCGCGGTCGCGGACCTCGCCGACCATGATGACGTCCGGGTCGGCGCGCATCATCGACCTCAGGCCGGTCGCGAAGGTGAGCCCCGCCTTCGGATTGATCTGCACCTGCGTGATCCCCGGCATCTGGTACTCGACCGGGTCCTCGATGGTGATGACGTTCTTGTCGGGCGTGCTCACCTCGCCGAGCGCCGCGTAGAGCGACGTCGACTTGCCCGAGCCGGTCGGCCCGGTCACGAAGACCGCGCCGTAGCTCTGGCTGAACGCCCGGCGGAACTTGCGCAGGTCGTCTTCGCCCATCCCGATCTTCTCGAGGTCGACGTTGCCGCTGCCGGTGTCGAGGATGCGGATGACGACGCTCTCGCCGTGGACGCTCGGCAGCGTGACGACCCGGAGGTCGACGTGGTGGCCGTCGATCGTGAGCCCGACGCGGCCGTCCTGCGGGAGGCGCTTCTCGGCGATGTCGAGGTCCGACATGATCTTCACGCGGCTGACGACGCCGGCGACCATGCGGCGCGGCACCGTCGTGGTGTCGTGGAGGACGCCGTCGACGCGGAAGCGGACGCGGAGGTGGGTCCCGTCGGGGGACAGGTGGACGTCACTCGCCCCCTGCTCGACCGCCTGGGCGACGATCTGGTTGACGAGCTTGATGACCGGCGCGTCGTCGGCGGACTCGCGGAGATCGACGATCTCGGCGTCCGCGGCCTCGTCCTCCTCCTGCGCGACGGTCGCGCTCGCGACCGCGTCGTCGAGCCGGGTGAGGCGCGAGATGAGTCCGCCGAGGTCCTCGCGGCTCGCGACCGCCGCCCGGACCTCGTAGCCGGTCATGAGCGCGATGTCGTCGACCGCGAGGACGTTGCTCGGGTCGGCCATCGCGACGAGGAGCGCACGATCGCCGATGAAGCCGACGGGCACCGCGTCGTAGCGCTTCGCGGCCGTGCTCGAGATGAGGTTCGCGGCGCCCATGTCGACGGAGTAGATCGCGAGGTCGAGGTGGTCGAGCCCGAAGCGCTCCGCGATCGCGCGGCTGAGGTGGTCCTGGGTGAGCGTCCCCTGATCGACGAGGACGCGCTCCGGCGTCGTGCCCTGGGCCCGCGCGGTCTCGATCGCCCGGTCGACCTGCTGGCGGTCGGCGTAGCCGAGCTCGACGATGACGTCCGTGAGGAAGCGCGTCGTCCCCCCGCGGGTGCGCGGCTTCGTCACGCCATCGGCGCGCGGCGCCTGCTCCTCCTCGACGGGCGACGCGTCGCCGTCGGCCGGCGCGTCGTCGAAGACGGGACGGAGGTGGGGAGTGTCAGCCATCGTCTGGTCGTCCGTGCTCAGGTCCACGTGCGCCTCTTCGCATCTCGTCGAGCGGAGCACGGCGCCCGGTCCAGCGCTCGAAGCTCAGCGCGCCCTGTCGGACGAGGATCTCCATGCCGTCGACCACGATGCAGCCCGCGGCGAGAGCCACGCGGGTCAGGGGGGTTCCGCCTGGGCGATAGACGAGGTCGACGACGCATCTGATGCTGTCGAGGGCATCGGCACCGATCGGCAGATCCTTGAACGTCGCCCCGGGGTCGCTCAACCCGACGCTCGTGCAGTTGACGAGGATCGTCGTCCCCGCTGCCGGAGGGGACGTCGTCGCACGGGCCCCGAGCTCGCTCGCGAGCGCCTCCGCCCGGGCCGCGGTGCGGTTCCACACCGCGACGTCGGCGCCCGCGTCGAGAAGCGCCCACACGACCGCGCGGGCGCTCCCGCCCGCGCCGAGGACGACGGCGGTCGTCCCCGGCGCACCGGGATCGACGCCGGCGTCGCGCAGCGCCGCGACGGTCCCGGGGGCATCGGTGTTGTCGGCGTGGATCGTCCCGTCGGAGAACGTGAGCGTGTTCGCGGCGCCGATCGCGGCTGCTGCGGGAGTCGCGGTCGTCGCGATCGCGAGGGCCTCCTCCTTGTGCGGGATCGTCACGTTCGCGCCGACGAAGCCGGCGTCCCCGAGCGCGCGCGTCGTCTCCGCGAAGAGCTCGGGCGGGACCGGGAGGAGCTGGTAGGCCCAGTCCTCGAGCCCGACGGCGCGCAGGGCCGCCCTGTGCATGGCGGGCGAGCGCGAGTGGGCGACGGGCCAGCCGAGGACGCCGAGCCGCTTCAGCCGGGACGCGGGGCCCCGTGGCTCCTGGCTCAATCGCACTCGCTCGGGTCCCGCCCGCCGCGGGCATCACGCGCCCGGTTGTACGCTGCGACGTCCTCCTGGAACTCCGCGTCGGTCTCCGAGAAGGCGTGCGCGCCGTTCCCGCAGGGCTTGACGACGTAGTAGATGGCGTCGCTGTCGGCGGGGCGAGCGGCGGCCTCGAGCGACTTGATCCCGGGGTTGCCGATCGGGCCGGGCGGGAGGCCCTGCCGCGTGCGCGTGTTGTAGTCGCTGTCGATCGCGAGCTCGGACTGCTTGAGCGGCTCCGTCCACTGGTCGAGGCGGAAGCGGATCGTCGCGTCGATGCCGAGCGGGATGCCCTGCTCGAGGCGGTTGTGGATGACCGCCGAGATGAGCTTGCGCTCCTCGTCGATCGCCGCCTCGCGCTCGATCATCGAGGCGACGATGAGGATCTCGAAGGGCGTGAGGTCGGCGCGCTCGACCCGCCTGGACGGCTCGACCGTCGCGAAGTTCTCCTGGAAGGCCTCGAGCTGGCGCTGCACGAGCGCGCGGACGTTCGCGCCCCGCCGCAGCTCGTAGGTCGCCGGGAAGAGGAACCCCTCGAGCGTCGAGAGGTCCTTCGGCGCCCCGTAGAGGTCCTGCGGGCTGAAGCCCTCGGCCTCCTGCGTCGCCTTCATGTAGTCGCCGCGCAACGCGGACTCGCGGATGATGGGCAGCGTCTCCGAGCGCGACCGGCCCTCCGGGATCGTCACCGTGATCGTCGGCGCGGCCTCGGGCGGCGTCGTGAGGACCTCGATCGCCTTCTCGATGCTCATGCCCTCGGCCAGCGTGAAGTCGCCCGCACGCAGATCCTCGAAGTCGCCGCTGAGACGCGCGCGGAGGCCGAAGAAGAAGCCCGAGTCGACGACGCCCTGCTCGGCGAGGATGTCGCCGATGTCGCCGGCGGAGGCGCCCTCCGGGATCGTCACGCGCACCTCTCCGGTGCCCTCTCCGTCCCCGGCGAAGGGCTCGAAGAGCGAGATGAGGAACCAGCCGATGACGACGACGAGCAGGACGGCGACGAGGAGCAGGACGCGTGCCGCCGTGCGCCCGCCCCTGCCCCCGGCGCCGGGGGCACGACGTGACTCCCGGCCGTCGCCGCGAGCGCCGAAGGCGGCCCCGAGGCTCCGGCGGCCGTGACCGGCTGCCGCCGCGTCCGCCTCGGTGACGCGACGCACGCCGGCAGGCTCGTCGCGGCCGGCGCGGCTGCCGCGGAGCCGGCGCACGCCGGCGGGCGCCTCGTCGTCGGGCGCCGGGTGCTCGGGCTCCGCCTCCCAGTCGAAGGTGTCGCCGATCCGCGGCTCGGGATCGGGCGCGGGCGCGGGCGCCGGCGGCTCCGGAGGGCGCGATGCCGGGGCGCGCGTCTCCGGCGGTGCGGGCGGGGTCTGGGGCGGCTCCGTCGGACGCGGTGCCGCAGCGCGGGTCTCCGTGGCAGGCGGCGGCGTCTCGGGCGTCTCGGGCGGACGCGGCGCCGCAGCACGCGGCTCGGGGGCCGGGGTCTCGGACGGCTCCGTCGGACGCGGCGCCGCAGCACGCGGCTCGGGGGCCGGGGTCTCGGACGGCTCCATGGGACGCGGCGCCGCAGCGCCCGGCTCGGGGGCCGACGGGGCCGGGGGCGGGGCCTCGCTGGGGCCCTCCGGCTCCTGCGGCGTCCCCGCGTCCTCGCCGGCGCTCGGCGGCGGGACCGCTCGCGCCTCCTCCGGGGGTGGGGGAGCCGCTCGCCCCTCGCGTGCGGCGCGGCGCGCCTCCCGCTCGCGGCGTGCCCGCTCGCGCTCCTCCTCGCTGCGAGGCCCGCGCTCCGGACCGTCGCCGCCCTTCGATCCGAACAGACCCATCAGCCGGCCCCCTCCGCGTCGACGGGGACGGGGCTCCCCTGGCCGTGCTCGGCGAGCCAGTCCTCGAGCAGGACGGCCGCCGCCCGTGAGTCCTCGCTGCCCTCTCCCCCGCGTCGTGCGGCGATCGCGGTCGTGAACCGCTCGTCGTAGAGCTCCACGGGAACGCGCACCGCCTCCGACAGACGGTCCGCGAACGCGCGGACCTCCTGCGTCTGCGCGCTGTCACCGCCGCGCAGCGTCACGGGCAGGCCGACGACGACCCGCTTCGCGCCGCGCTCCCGGACGACGCCGAGCACGCGGTTGAACCCCTTCCGCGTGGCCGGTCGCAGGACCGGCTCGATCGGCGTGACGATCGTGCCCGTCGGATCGGTCACGGCGCAGCCGCAGCGCGCGCTGCCGTAGTCGAGTGCCAGCACCCTCATCCGCCGAGCGCCTCGGCGATCGCCTTCCGCGCGGCCGCGAGGGCCTCGCCGAGCTTCTCGGGGTCCTTCCCGCCGGCCTGCGCCATCGTGTCGCGACCGCCTCCGCCGCCACCGGCGATCTGGGCGGCCACCTTCACGACGGCCCCGGCCTTCACGCCGCGCTCGACGAGCGACGGCGCGACCGCGGCGACGAGATGGACGCGGCCCTCGACGGCGCTGCCGAGCACGATCGCGGCATCGGCGCCGACCTTGCCCTTCACACGGTCCGCGACGTCCATGAGCGCCTTGCCGCCGACGCCCTCGACGGTCGCGACGACGACGGGCGCGCCGCCGACGTCCTCCGCGGCAGCGGCGATCGCGGCCTCGTCGACCGCCCCGTTGGCGGTGGCGCCCGCCTTCGAGGCCTGCTTGGCCTTCGCGCGCAGAGCCTCGATCGCCTCCGGGACGGCGTCCGGCTGCGTGCGCAGCGCGTCGGCCGCGCTGCGCAGCACCGTGTCGCGGTGACGCGCGAGCCGGACGGCCTCCGGGCCGGTCACGGCCTCGATGCGGCGCACGTTCGAGGCGCTCGAGCCCTCGCTCGTGATCGTGAAGAGGCCGATCTCGGCGGTCGAGCGGACGTGCGTGCCGCCGCAGAGCTCACGCGAGAACGAGCCGTCTCCCACCTCGACCATCCGCACGACGTCACCGTACTTCTCGCCGAAGAGCGCCATGGCGCCGAGGGACTTCGCCTCATCGAGCGTCGTCGTCAGCGCGCGGACGGGGAGGTTCGCGACGACCCAGTCGTTCACCTCGTCCTCGATGTCACGGAGCTCGTCGGCGCTGAGGCGCTCACCGTGCGTGAAGTCGAAGCGCAGCTTGTCGGGGCGCACGGCCGACCCCGCCTGGCGGACGTGCGTGCCGAGGCGGCGGCGCAGCGCCGCGTGGAGCAGATGCGTCGCGGTGTGGTTGCACTGCGTCGCGTGTCGTGCGTCGCGGTCGACGCGGGCGACGACGCGCTCACCGTCCTTCAGGGGGCGGGCGGGATCGAGTCCCTCGACGACGACCGCCTGATCGTCGCCCGCGCGGACGACGCCCGCGACGGTCGCGCGGCAGTCGCCGTCCTCGCAGGCGATCTCGCCGGAGTCCGAGACCTGGCCGCCGCCCTCGGCGTAGAACGGCGAGGCGGCGAGCTTCACGAACGTCCGGCCGTCGCGCTCGAGGACGCCGGCCACGGTCGTGTGCTCCTCGAGGTGCTCGTAGCCGGTGAACTCGCTCGGCACGTCGGCGATCTCGCGGACGACGTCCGACTCGCCGCCGACCTTCCCGCGCCCGCCGGCCGCGGCCGACCGGGCGCGCTGCTCGCCCATGAGGACGTCGAAGCCCGCGCGGTCGATGTCGACACCGCGCTCGGCCGCGATCTCCTCGGTCGTCTCGATCGGGAACCCGTAGGTGTCGTGGAGCATGAACGCGGAGGCCGCGTCGAGCGTCCCGGCGGCCAGCTGGTCCTCGAGGATCTTCATCCCCGTCTCGAGGGTGCGGCCGAAGCCCTCCTCCTCGGCCCGGACCCACCGCAGGATCGTCTCGCGCTCGCTCACGAGCTCGGGGTAGGCGCCGCCCATGACATCCGTGACGACGTCGACGAAGCGCGGGAGGAAGCCCGGCTCGATGCCGATGCGATGACCCTGCTGGATCGCGCGCCGCATGAGGCGACGGAGGATGTACCCGCGGTCCTCGTTCGAGGGGACGACGCCGTCGGCGATGAGGAAGGTCGTCGCGCGGCCGTGGTCGGCGAGGATCCGCAGGGCGCGCTCGTCGGGCTCCGGCGCGGTCGCGAGCTCGCGGCCGAGATCCATGAGCGGGCGGAACTGGTCGGTCTCGAAGATCGTCTCGGCGCCCTGCTGGATGAGCGCCATCCGGTTGAGGCCCATGCCGGTGTCGATGTTCTTCGACGGGAGGGGCGTGAGCGTGCCGACCGGATCCTGGTCGTACTGCATGAAGACGAGGTTCCAGTACTCGAGGAACCGCTCGTTCTCGCCGCCGGGGAGGTCGTCCTCCGCGCCGTACGCGAGGCCGCGGTCGAGGTAGAGCTCGCTGCACGGGCCGCAGGGGCCGGTCGGGCCGGCCTGCCAGAAGTTCTCCGAGCGCGGGCACAGGACGATGCGCTCGCTCGGGACGCCGAGCTTCTCCCAGCCGGCGATCGCCTCCTCGTCGGGGCCGAGCCCGAGCTCGTCGTCGCCCTCGAAGACCGTGACCCAGACGTCCTCGGGCTTGAAGCCGAAGCCCTCGAGCGAGAGCTCCCAGGCGAGCTCGATCGCGCCGTCCTTGAAGTAGTCGCCGATCGAGAAGTTCCCGAGCATCTCGAAGAACGTGAGGTGCCGGGAGGTGTTGCCGACGTTCTCGATGTCCGTCGTGCGGAAGCACTTCTGGCAGCTCGTGAGGCGCGGGTGGGGCGGCGACTCGAGCCCCATGAAGTAGGACTTCAGCGGGTGCATGCCCGCCGTCGTGAGGAGCACCGACGCATCGAAGGTCGCGGGGACGAGCGAGGCCGACGGACGCCGCAGGTGGTCGCGGGCGGCGAAGAACTCGAGGAACGTCTCGCGGATCTGGTCGGAGGTCACCGCTCGATTGTCGCGCATCCCACGACGACGTCGCCGCGCAGCAGGCAGGCGACCTGCCCCGGCGCGGCGCCCTCGACGGGCTCGGCGAGCTCGACGGTGCCGCGGCCCGCGTCCTCTGCGGGTCGCAGGCGGCAGGCGAGCGGTCGCGAGCGGTAGCGCAGGCGCACGGCGTCGACGGTCGCCCCGGGGTCGTGCAGGCGGATGTCCCGGAGCGCGACCGCGGTCGTCGCGAGGCGCTCGCGCGGACCGACGACGACGCGGTTCTCGTCGGGCAGGGTGCGCAGGACGTGGAGCGGCGTGCCGGTCCCGCCGATGAGGCCGAGCCCCTTGCGCTGGCCGACGGTGACGAGGTGGTGGCCGCGGTGGCGGCCGACGACCGCCCCGTCCTCGTCGACGACGTCGCCGGGGCGCTCGCCGAGCCCGCCGTGCCGCTCGAGGAAGGCGGACCGCCCGGTCCCGGCGAGGAAGCAGAGGTCCTGCGAGTCGGGTCGGCGCGCGACCGGCAGGCCCGCCTCCTCGGCGATCGCCCGGACCTCGGCCTTGAGGAGGTCGCCGAGCGGGAAGCGCAGCCGCGCGACCTGCGCCGGCTGCAGCGCGGCGAGCATGTAGCTCTGGTCCTTGCCGGTGTCTCGGGCGGCCCGCAGAAGGCCGTCGGGGGTCGTGCGCGCGTAGTGGCCGGTCGTGAGGGTGGCGGCGCCGAGGCGGT
This sequence comes from Paraconexibacter sp., assembly GCF_059438195.1. Lineage (NCBI taxonomy): Bacteria > Bacillati > Actinomycetota > Thermoleophilia > Solirubrobacterales > Paraconexibacteraceae > Paraconexibacter > Paraconexibacter sp. The sequence continues at coordinate 2,227 of NZ_JBLKKY010000104.1, read as the reverse complement.
CGGCGAGGCCCGTCATCGCGTCGAGGCGGACGTGGCCGTTGCAGCGCACGCACGGGTTCGGTGTGAGCCCGGCGGCGTGGTCGGCGATCCACGGCTCGACGACGCCGGCGCGGAACTCCGCGCGGAGGTCGAGCGTGAGGTGCGGGAGCCCGCTGCGGTGCGCGACGGCGCGGGCTAGCCGGACGGCGTCCGCCGAGCAGCAGGAGCGCGTGCCGTCGTGGCCGTCGTCCGCCCACAGCTCGACGGTGACGCAGGCGACGTCGAGCCCGGCGCGCTGCTGGAGCAGCGCGGCGACGGCGGAGTCGACGCCGCCGCTCATCGCGACGAGGGTGCGGCCGTCGCGAGCGCCGCTCGGGCCGTCCGGCGGCGCGACGTCCGCGTCGGTCCGGGCGGCCGCGCCGAGCGCGCGGTGCAGCGCGTCGGCGGCGAGGTCGGCGGCGTGGATCTTCCCCGGGCTGAGGCCGCCGAGCGCGTCGGCGACGGCGTGCGTGCCGACCCGGGCGGCGTCGAGCAGCGGGGCGCCGCGGACGAGGTCGACGACCGCGGAGCCCGCGGCGGTCACCGCGCCGCAGCCCTCGGCGTCGAATCCGGCGTCGACGACCGTCCCGCCCCGGACCGCGACCGAGATGCGCACGAGGTCGCCGCAGGGTGCCCCGCCCGCGGCGCCGTCGTGGGCGCCGGCGGGCCGATGCCCCCGACCGGCGGGGTGCGAGAGGTGCTCCTCGAAGCGCGCATCGGGCACGTGAAGAGTGTCGCAGGGGCGGTGGGCGGGGTGGCGCGGGAAGGGGGCGACGGGGGCGCGGGCGGGGGCGGGCGAAATCAACGCGCGTTCGATTCGCTCCCATATAGGGGGCGAAATCAACGCGCGTTCGATTCGCTCCCATATGGGGGCGAGATCAACGCGCGTTGGATTCGCCCCCCTGCGCGAGCCGCGCCGCGGGCTTTCTCCCGACTCTCGCGACAGAACCTCTGCATCGAGGTCTGGAGTCGTGACAGGCATCCATCGGACCCTTGTCGACATGCACCAACTCGCGCCGTCGCCATCACGCCCCTGGCTCCCTTTCTGGGCCGGCGCGTCCACCGAGGCGGCCAGGGACGCCGACGCCGTCATCGCGCTCGACGGGAGCGCGGTCGCCCCTCGCGGGTCGGAGGAGACGGCCGACGGCGTCATCGCTCGTCTCGAGGGCCGCCAGTGGGGGTCCGCCGCCCGGCCTCAGCTGCTCGTGCTCGGCGTGACGAGCAAGGAGATCTCAGCGAGGGTCGGGCGATCGCTCTGGTGCGAGCATCGCGGCGTCTACGCCGTCGGCCGCCGGGAGCTCGCGCCGCAGGGACGCATGGCAGTGGACCTCCTCGCCTGCGGCCCCGACGCCTTCCTCAACCGGGTGACCGCGCTCGCGCACATCGGTCTCACTGAGCGGCGGCCGGCGTCCATCCAGATCGCGGTCCCGACGCAGCACCGACGGCGGCGCCGATCAGCGCGGGCGGGACGATCCCGCGCGGTGGCTCCGCCGGAGGTCGTCCTGGTGGACGGCCTGCCCGTCACCTGCTGGAGCCGGACGCTCGTCGACTGCGCTCCCCTCCTTCCCCGTGCGGAGCTCATGCGCGCCGTCGAAGCCGCCATGACGCTGCGGATCTACGACCACCCGACGATGTGCGCGGCACTCGACGGACGGCCGTGGCCGGGCACGCCCGTGCTCCGCGGGATCCTCGACGAGCTCGCCGACGAGGAGCCTCCCACCCGCAAGGCGTTCGAGGACGCCATGCGGGATCTGCTCCGTGAGGCCGGCCTTCCGACGCCAGGATTCAACGTCATGGTGCACGGAGCCGAGCGCGATGTCGTCTACTTCAACCTCCTCTTCGTCATCGAGCTCGATGGTCACCGCTTTCACGTCACCGCGGCGGAGCGGGCGCGCGATGCGGCTCGCGACCTCGAGCTCTCGGCGCTCGGCTGGCTGACCCTCCGGCTGCGCTGGCGCCAGGTGCGGCCTGGACCGGAGCGCGCCCGCACGGCGGCGAAGCTGCGGGCGACCCTCCGCGCTCGCGCGGCGCTCCTCGGCCTCCCGATGCCCTGCTGACCTCGCCCGCCCCGGCGACGCGCCGCGGCGGGCGAATCGAACGCGCGTTGAGTTGGCTCCCACATAGGGGGCGAAATCAACGCGCGTTGAATTGACCCCCACATAGGGGGCGAAATCAACGCGCGTTGAATTGACCCCCACATAGGGGGCGA
>NZ_JBLKKY010000103.1:0-10524 GCF_059438195.1 Paraconexibacter sp. | reverse complement strand
ATCGAACGCGCGTTGGATTGTCGCCCTGTGTGGGGGCGAATCGAACGCGCGTTGAGTTGTCGCCCTGTGTGGGGGCGAATCGAACGCGCGTTGAGTTGTCGCCCTGTGTGGGGGTGAATCGAACGCGCGTTGAGTTGTCGCCCTGTGTGGGGGTGAATCGAACGCGCGTTGGATTGTCGCCCTGTGTGGGGGCGAATCGAACGCGCGTTGATTTCGCACCACCCCCCGCGCGCACGCCCGCCCGCGCCCGCCCGGGCCCGTCCGACGCTCGGCGGCGGGACCCTCAGCGCCGGCGGCCGGCCAGCACGTGCTGGAAGGTGACGAACGTCCGCGCCGGAGTGCGCGCCAGCCACCTCGCCGGGCGCGTGTTCGCCGCGCCCTCCGGGCGCAGGCGCAGCTCGCGGCGCACCTCGGTCACCTCGACGTCCGCGGCGTCGAGCAGCGCGTGCGCATCGCGGAGCGTGAACCACCGCAGGTGCGTGCGGTCGAAGATGCCCATGCTCCGACGCGGCCACGTGCCGCGCACCCCGAGCTGCCAGAACGTCTCCCAGTGGCGGACGTTCGGCAGGCTGACGACGACGACGCCGCCGGCGGGGAGGAGCGAGGCGAAGCGGCGCAGCACGACCTCGGGCTCACGGAGGTGCTCGAGGACGTCCCCGGCGACGAGGACGTCGAACCGGCCGAGATCGGCGAGCGCGGCGTCGGAGGCCGCGAGCGCCTCGAGGTCGCCCTCGACGACCCGGTCGAGGCGCTCCCGCGCGGCCTGCGCGTAGGCGGGATCGAGCTCGATGCCGACCACCTCGCGGTCGGGCGGCGCGCCCGCGGCGGCCTTGAGGCCGGCGCCGAGCGCCCCGGAGCTGCAGCCGAGATCGAGGATCCGGCGGGCGCCCGCCGGGACGTGCGCGGCGACCTCGGGCCGCGGGTTCTCGTAGGCGGCGGCGCGCGCGGCCCGCAGCGCGTCGCCGTCCACCCCGGGCGCCGGGTCCGCGCTCACGTGCCCTTCCGCGCGTGGAAGACGGCGTGGCGCACCGCCCAGCCGTCCCGCGCCTTCATCGAGAACCGCGACACGCGGTCCACCTCGTCGAAGCCCGCGCCCCAGATCATGCGCTTCCACGCCCGCTGGTTCGGCATCCAGAAGACGACGGCCGCCTCGCGGTCGGCGCGATAGCGCGCGAGGGGGAGGGGGAGGAGGTCGAGACGCGGCTCGTACTCCTCGGCGCTCACGAAGAGCCCGCCCGGCTTCGTGAGGGCGGCGATCCGCTCGAGGGCGAGCACCTGGTCGCGGAGGTGGATGAGCACCGAGCCGCAGAAGACGAGGTCGAAGGTCCCGAGCTCGTCCGGCGTCGCGTCGTACACCGACCGCACCACCCGCTCGACCTTCGACCCGAGGAGCTCCTTCGCGACGGCGAAGCCCTGTCCGCGGACGACGTCGGGGAAGGAGGAGGGGCGCCGGCGGGCCGGCCAGTCGAGGTCCTCCTCGCGGTCGAGGTCGAGCGCGACGACCTCCGCGCCGCGGCGCTCCAGCTCGAAGGCCCAGAAGCCGTCCCACGTCCCGACCTCGAGCGCGCGGAGGCCGTCGAGCCGCTCCGGAAGGCGGTACTCGCCGACGTAGGGCCGCAGATCGAAGATGCCCTCGGTCACGACCCCGCCCGGCAGTTCGAGCGTGTGGTACCAGGAGAGGGTCGTCGGGTCGGGTGCGGCCGCCATGGGCGCGGCATACTACGGCCCGCATGCGACGCGAAGAGCCGGTGGTCATCCTCTGCGGCGGGCGGGGGACCCGCCTCCAGGAGAAGACGGTCGACATCCCCAAGCCGCTCGTCGAGATCGGCGGGCATCCCATCGTCTGGCACGTCGTGCGGCTCTACGCCGCACAGGGGTTCGGGCGGTTCGTCCTCCTCACCGGGTACAAGGGCGCCCTCATCGAGGAGTTCGCCGCTGCGAGCGACTGGCCCGTCGGCGTCGAGGTCGAGTGCCTCGACACCGGCCTCGACACGCCGACGGGCGGCCGCATCAAGCGCGCCGCCGAGGTCGTCGGCGGCGCTCGGTTCTGCGCGACCTACGCCGACGGCGTCGCCGACGTCGACCTCGGCGAGCTGCTCGCGTTCCACGAGGCGCACGGGGACCTCGCGACGATGACCGTCGTGCGGCCCGAGCTGCAGTTCGGCATCACCGAGATGCACGCCGACGGCCGGGTGAGCGGGTTCCGCGAGAAGCCCCGCAGTGAGCACTGGATCAACGGCGGCTTCTTCGTCTTCGAGCCCGGCGTCATCGACTACCTCAGCGAGACGAGCATCCTCGAGCGCGCGCCGCTCGAGGGCCTCGCGGCCGACGGAGAGCTCCACGGCTTCCGCCACACGGGCTTCTGGGACTGCATGGACACCTACAAGGACGCGGTCACGCTCAACGACCTCTGGGACTCCGGCGCCCCGCCGTGGCGCGTGTGGGAGCCGACCTCCTCGCTGCGCGACGACGTCGGCGGCGATCCCGCATCGCTCGCGACGCCCCGCCCGTCGGCCTAGCGCCGGGTCGGCCGCGCTCACCACGCGTCGGCCGGTCCGACAGCGGGACGACGTGCCATCATCGCCGCCGCGATGAACCAGTCCTTCGGAGAGAAGCTGCGCGGCCGCACCGCGTTCGTCACCGGCGCCTACGGGATGCTCGGGTCCTGGCTCGTGAAGAGCCTCCTCGACCACGGCGTCCGCGTGGTCGTCCTCAAGCGCGACCAGGTGACCGCCTCCGCGCTCGCGCTCGAGGGTCTCGAGAGCCGCTGCCAGGTCGTCCGCGGCGACCTCGTCGACGCGAAGCTCATGGACCGCGCGCTCGGCGAGTACGAGGTCGACCTCGTCTTCCACCTCGCCGCGCAGACGATCGTCGGGACTGCGAACCGCTCGCCGGTCTCGACCTTCGAGTCGAACATCCGGGGCACGTGGACGCTGCTGGAGGCGTGCCGCCTCCACGAGGTCGACGCGGTCGTCGTCGCCGCCTCCGACAAGGCCTACGGCCCGCACGACGAACTGCCCTACCGCGAGGACTTCGCGCTCCAGCCGAAGTACCCCTACGACGTCTCGAAGGCGGCGACCGACCTCATCGCGCGGTCGTACTTCCACACCTACGGGCTCCCCGTCGCGGTGACGCGCTTCGCGAACATCTACGGAGGCGGGGACCTCAACCCGTCGCGTCTCGTCCCCGAGATGGTCGCCGCCGTCATGGCCGGTCGCGCCCCCGTCATCCGCTCGGACGGCTCGCCCGAGCGCGACTTCCTCTACGTGGAGGACGCGGTGAGCGCCTACCTCGCGATCGCCGAGGCGCTCCTGCCGACGGCCGACGGCAGCGTGGGACCCGCCGCGGGCGAGGCGTTCAACGCGGGCGGGGACGCGCCGCACAGCGTCCGGGAGATCGTCGAGCTCGCGATCTCCGTCGTCGGCGCCGACGTCACGCCGGACTACCGGGGAAGCGGCACCCCGACCGGCGAGATCGACCGCCAGTACGTCGACTCGACGAAGGTGCGCTCGCTCACCGGCTGGGCCCCCGAGGTCGGTCTCGAAGAGGGCCTGCGCCGGACCGTCGAGTGGTACCGCGCGCACCCGGAGGCCCTCGCGGCGTGAGCGGACCGGCCGGCTCGCGGGAACGACCGGCGATCTCGGTCGTCGTCCCGTCCCACGACCGGCCTCTGCGTCTGCGCTGGCTCCTCAACGCGCTCGAGGAGCAGACGCTCGACCGCGCGCAGTGGGAGGTCGTCGTCGCCCACGACTCCTCGGGCCCGGAGACCGAGGAGATCCTCCGCGGGCACCCGCTCGCCGCCGCGGGGGTCCTGCGGCACCTCACGTTCCCTCCGGGCCCCGGCCCGGCGCAGAAGCGCAACGCCGCCTGGCGGGCGGCACAGGCCGACGTCGTCCTCTTCACCGACGACGACTGCCGGCCGCCGGCCGACTGGGTCGCGAACGCCCTCGCGGCGACGATGCGCCACCCCGGCGCGATCGTCCAGGGGCGCACGACGATCGACCCCGACGAGCTCGCGGTCCGTCACCGGGTGCCGCACGCGCGCAGCCAGGAGGTCGACCCGCCCGTGCCGTGGGCGCAGACCTGCAACATCGCCTACCCGCGCGCCGTGCTCGAGGGGACCGGCGGCTTCGACGAGTCGCTCCCGCTCGCCGCCGGTGAGGACACCGATCTCGCGATCAGGGCTCGAGCCGCGGGCGCCGAGTACGTTGGCGCCCCCGAGGTCCTCACCTACCACTGCGTCGAGCCGGCCACGCTCGTCGCGCGCATGCGCGAGGTGCAGCGGTGGGAGCACCTGCCGTTCGTCGTCCGCGCCCATCCGGAGGTCCGCGACGGGCTCCCCGGCTTCGGGACGTGCTGGAAGCCCGCGCACGCGCGTCTGCCCGCGGCGGCGCTCGGCCTCGGCGTGGCGGCGGCCGGCCTCCTCGGGCCGCGCCGGCGCCCGGCGGCGCGCTTCGCCCGTCTCGCCGCCGGGGCGGCCCTCGTGACGCCGTGGGCGCTCGGCGCGGCCCCGCGCTACGGCCGCTCTCCGCGCGGGATCGCGCGGGCGATGAGCGAGCTGCCCGGCCGGTTCGCGCTCGACGCCGCCGAGATGACGGCGCTCGCGCGCGGGAGCATCCGCTACCGGACGCTCCTCCTCTGAGCCGTGCGGATCGCGCTGCTCAACCCCGTCTACTGGCCGGAGGTCCGTCGCGGTTCGGAGCGATTCGCGCGCGAGCTCGCCGACGGCCTTCTCGCCCGCGGCGACGACGTCACGCTGGTCACGTCCCACCGCGGGCGCACGACCCGCACGACCGAGGACGGGCTGGAGGTCGTCCGGGTCCGCCGCCTGCCCGGGGAGGAGCGGCTCCGCCGCCGGCTCTTCGAGGATCACCTGCTCCACCTCCCGGCCGCCCACCGGGCGCTCACGGGGGTCGATCCCGACGTCGCGCACGCGCTCTACGCGACCGACGCGCTCGCGGCGCTGCGCTGGCGGGACCGCTCCCGACCGGACCGGCCGGTCGTCCTCTCCTACATGGGGATCCCGCACCGGACCGGTCTCGCGAACCGCCGGTGGCGCAAGGAGATCGTCCTGCGGGCCGCGCGGGAGGCCGACGCCGTCGTCGCGCTCAGCCGCACCGCCGCGGCCGGCTTCGAGCGCTGGCTCGGCGTCGACGCGCGCGTCATCGCCCCGGGGGTCGACGTCGAGGCCTTCTCACCGGCCCCGGACCCGGCGGCCGCGCGCGCCGCCGCGCCGACGATCCTCTGCGCGGCCGACCACACCGCCCCGCGCAAGCGCGTCGGCCTCCTCGTCGAGGCGTTCGCGACCGTGCGACGCCGCCACCCCGACGCCCGCCTCGTCCTCAGCCGGGTGCGCGGCGCGCCGCTCGCGGGCCGCGTCCCCGACGGCGTGGAGGAGCGGGACCTCGACGACCGCGCCGCGCTCGCGGCGGCGAACCGCGAGGCCTGGGTCGCCGTCCTGCCGAGCGTCGGCGAGGCGTTCGGGCTCGTCCTCGCCGAGGCGCTCGCCTGCGGGACGCCGGTCGTCGGGACCGCAGCCGGCGCGATCCCCGAGGTCGTCGACCGCCCGGGCATCGGCGCGCTCTTCGACGACGACGGCGCCGACGGCGACCCGGCGGCGCTCGCCGCCGCGCTCGAGGAGGCCCTCGACCTGGCGCGGGACCCGGCGACCGCCGCTCGCTGCCGCGAGCGCGCGCTGGAGGTCTCGTCGGATCGCTGCGCCGCCGCCTACCGCGACCTCTACGAGGAGCTGCGCGCCGCGCGCGGCGGCTCGTAGTCTCTCGCGGCATGCTCGCCTCCGCCCGCGCTCGCGTCGACGCCCTCCCGGCGGACGCCCGCGTCCTCGACGTCGGCGGCTGGGCGGCCCCGCTCTCGCGCGCCGACGCCGTCATCGACCTGCTCCCGTACGCGACGCGAGGGCTCTACGGCGCGCCCGTCGACCCGGCCGCCGAGCGCTTCTCCGAGGCGACGTGGACGGTGCGCGACATCTGCGCCGGCGAGCCGTGGCCCTACGCGGACGGGGAGTTCGACGTCGCCGTGTGCGCCCACACCCTCGAGGACGTCCGCGACCCGGTCCGCGTGTGCGAGGAGCTCTCGCGCGTCGCGCGCGCGGGCTACGTCGAGGTGCCTGCGCCCGTCGAGGAGCTCACCTGGGGGGTCCACGGCGAGTGGGTGGGCTGGAGCCACCACCACTGGATCTGCGAGCGGGAGCGCGACGGCCTCGTCTTCACGATGAAGCCGCACCTCCTCGGGGCGACGGGCCGGCATCTTCCGGCGGGCTCGACCGCGGGGCTCGCGCCCGAGGACCTCGTGCTCCAGATCTGGTGGGAGGGCGAGATCGCGGCGCGTGAGCAGGTGCTCGTCGGCCCGGGCGACTTCGACGGCTGGCTCGAGCGTCTCCTCGACGAGGCGCGCGCCGCCGCGACGCCGGTCGCGCCCGCCCGGGGGCGGATCGCGCGGCGCCTGCGGCGGCGTCGCTGACGCTGGTCAGCGACCGCGGCGCGCGACGCGTGCGGCCTTGCGTCGCAGGCTGCGGTCCTTGCGCGTGAGCGATCGCGTCCCGCGCTCGAGCCGGTCGAGGCGCTCGAGGAGCGCGTCGACGTCGTCGTTCGGCACCGCGAGGGCGCGGGTCGTGGCGGGCGACACCCGAGCGCTCGCGGACCTCACCGTCGTCGTCGCCGAGGTGGTCGTCGTCGCCGAGGTGGTCGTCGTCGCCGACGTGGTCGTCGTCGCCGACGTCGACGACGCCACGAGGGCGTCGATCTGCGGGGCCAGCGACTGGAGCGCGACGAGCGCCACGCCGGCGACGTCGGTCGCGGCGACGTCCCCGTCCGACCCGACGCCGAGGTGCGTCGCGAGGTCGGCCCCGGACGGTCCGATGCGACGGGTCCCCGGGGCGCCCGCCGTCTCGTAGGTCGAGACGGGGAGGGCGGAGAGGCCCGCGAGGAGACCGGCGGCGTCGACCGGCGTCCGCGCGGCCGCGGGGCCGCCGTCGCTCGTGACGACCGCGCCGCGGCCCAGCTCGACGCCGGAGGCGCCGACCGTGAGGGTCTCGTCCCGCGAGTACCCGAGGACGCGGAGCGGCTCGGCGCCGGTCCTCATGTCGCGGATGGCGAACGCGTTCGCCGACGCGAACGCGTCCTCGTTGCCTCGCAGCTGCCAGCCGCCGCCGGTCCCGTCGAGCAGGCCGAGCCGCGGCGTCGGGCTCTTGACGCGCAGGCTGTCGGCCGAGAGCGATTCGCGGACGGCGCACTCCGGGCCGACGCACAGGCCGCCGGAGACGGCCTCGTCCCCGTGCACGACGTTCGCGGCGATCGCCGGTCCCGCGGCGAGCGCGGTGAGCGCCGCCGCGGCGGCGGCGAGGCGGTGGGTGCGGCTCCCCATGGCTCCCACCCCCTCAGCGCCGTCCGCGGGCGAGACGCCTCTCGAGGCGCTTCACCTTCTTCGCGAGCGCGGCGTTGCGCTTCTCCAGCCGGGCATGCGTCCGCTCGAGCTTGCGCACGCGGGTCGCGGCGCTCGCGAGATCCGAGCGCGCCTCCTGCGCCGCGTGGACGGCGGCGGCGACCGCCGCGCCCTGCGGACCGGACGCCTGGGGGATCTGCGCGCCGTGCGCAGCCTCGGCGATCGCGTTGCCGGGATGTCCCCCGTCGTCGTCCCCGCCGGTCGGGACGGTCGAGAGCCGCGCGGCGAGCTCCTTGGCGGCGACGAGCGCGACGCCGGCCATGTCGGACGGCGCGAGGCCCGTCGCGTCACCGAGGCCGAAGGCGGCGTGGAAGTCGGCGGAGGTCGGGCCGATCCGCATCGTCCCGGGGGCCGACGGCGACGCGTACGTCGAGAGCGGGAGGCTCGCGAGCGCGGTGAGGACGGCAGCGGGGTCGGCCGCCGCCGCGGCGGTCATCGTCGTCGCGTCCGCGCGCTGGACGACGGTCCCGTTGCGCAGGGCGACGTCGCCGCTGGGGAGCACGAGCAGCGTGTCCGTCGGCGCCCCGGCGAGGATCCGCAGCGGGTCGGTCCCGGCGTCGAGGTCGCTGAGGGCGAGACCGTCGAGCGACCCTTCGCCGCTGCCGCCGGCCGTGATCGCCCAGTCCGTCGTCGGGTAGCCGAACGAGCGGCTGGTGTCGGTGAAGGCGAGCCGGGGGCGCTCGGCCTTGAGCCGCACCGTGTCGTCGCCGAACGTCTCGTCGGGCCCGCATTCCGGCCCACCCGCGCAGAGCCGGCCCTGGACGCTGCGATCGCCGTGCATGACGACGGCGGCGTCGGCGGACTGGGCGGTGACGGCGGCGGCGATGACGGCGAGTGCGGCGCTCCTCCGTGAGCGGTGCAACATGGATCTCTCCTTGACCAGGGAGCGGGCCTTCCGCTCCTGCCGAATCGGGAACCGGCGCACCCAGCGAAGCGCGTCGCCGCACGGACGTCAACTACTCTCAACGTATGGCCGGTCATTCCAAGTGGGCGGGGATCAAGCACAAGAAGGCGATCGTCGACGCGCGCCGCGGCAAGCTCTTCACGAAGCTCGCGCGTCACATCACGGTGGCGGCGAAGGAGGGCGGCGGGGACCCCGACGGCAACCCCGCCCTCGCGCTGGCGGTCCAGAAGGCGAAGGACGCCTCGATGCCGAAGGACAACATCGAGCGGGCGATCCAGCGCGGGACCGGCGAGGGCGCCGACGCGGCGAGCTTCGAGGCGATCGTCTACGAGGGGTACGGACCCGGCGGCGTCGCGCTCCTCATCGAGGCGCTCACCGACAACCGCAACCGCACGGGGTCGGAGGTCCGTCACCTCCTCTCCAAGCACGGCGGCAACCTGGGGGAGCCGGGCTCGGTCGCCTACCTCTTCGACAAGAGGGGCGTCGTCGTCGTCGACGCGGAGAAGTACTCGGAGGACGACCTCGTGATCGCGATCGACGCGGGCGCGGAGGACATCGCGATCGACGACGACGTCTTCGAGGTGCTCTGCGACCCCTCCGACCTCACCGCGGTGCGCGGGGCGCTCGACGAGGCGGGCATCGAGCTGCAGACCGCCGAGGTCACCTACCGTCCCCAGACGCGCGTCCCGCTCGACGAGGAGACCGCCGGGAAGCTCATGCGGCTCATCGACGCCCTCGACGACAACGACGACGTCGGTGAGGTCCACGCGAACTTCGACGTGGATGCCGCCGTCCTCGAGCGCCTCGCCGGCTGAGGAGGGAGCGCCGGCGGCGCCGCTCCCGGCGGTCGGCGTCCTCCTCGACGCGTTCCCGCGGCTCAGCGAGACGTTCGTCGTCACCGAGCTGCGCGAGCTCGCGCGTCTCGGTCACCCGGTCCACGTCGAGGCGACGCGCCGCGGGGACACCGCCGTCCCCGACCTCCCGGGAGTCACCGTCGCCTGGCGCGAGGACGACCCGCGGCGCTCGCGGCTCGCGGCGCTCCCAGGCGCCGTCGCGCACCCGGGCGGCGCGCTCCGCGACGCCGCCGACCGGCGTCGCTGGGCACGACAGGAGGCGGTGCCGCCGATGCGCGAGCTCGAGGCGCCGCTGCGGCGGCTGCGTGCCGCCGGCGTCGAGCACCTCCACGCCCACTTCGCCGCCGGCGCCGCCCTCGACGCGCTGCGGCTCGCCCGGCGGCTCGGCGTCACCTGGTCGGTGACCGCCCACGCCTACGACATCTACCTGCAGCCGATGAACCTCGCCGAGAAGCTCCGCGACGCGACGTTCGCGACGAGCGGGTGCGACTACACGGTCCGCGACCTGCGCGGGATCGGCGGGCCGGAGGCCTGTGTGCACCGGATCGTCATGGGCGTCGACCGCGACGCGTTCGCGCGCCGGTCGCCGCACCCCGGGACGCGCGTCGTCGCCGCGGTCGGCCGCCTCGTCGAGAAGAAGGGGTTCTCGGATCTCGTCCGGGCCGCCGGGATCCTCGAGCGCGAGGGCCGGCCGGTCGACGAGGTCGTCGTCGCCGGGGACGGCCCGCAGCGCGACGCCCTCGCGCGTCTCGCCGCGGAGGAGGGCGTCGCGCATCGCCTCGAGCTGCTCGGCCCGACCTCGCCCGACGGCGTCCGGGCGCTGCTCGAGCGTGCCGACGTCCTCGCCATGCCGTGCGTCGTCGCCGCCGACGGGGACCGCGACTCGATGCCCGTCGTCGTGAAGGAGGCGCTCGCCATGGAGGTCCCGGTCGTCGCCACCGACGAGGTCGGGCTGCCGGAGATCGTCCGGCCGCCCTCCGGGAGCCTCGTCCCGCCGCGCGATCCGGCGGCGCTCGCCGACGCTCTCGGCACCCTCCTCGACGAGGACGTCGAGCGCCGGGCGGAGCGGGGGAGGGCGGGGCGCGCGCTCGTCGCCGAGGAGGCCGACGCGCCGCGGGAGGCGCGCCGGCTGTCGGCCCTCGTCACGGACGCCGTCGCGCGCGGAAGAGCTTGACCGGCGCGGCGACGCCCTTGAGACGGCGCTCCCCGGCGAACGACCACGCGAACCCGTCCTCCTCCTCCGCGTCGTCGCCACGCGCCGCGGCGCGAGCGCCCTCGGTGACGAGGACGCTCCCGGCGCGCGCG
>NZ_JBLKKY010000102.1:0-10680 GCF_059438195.1 Paraconexibacter sp. | reverse complement strand
CTCGGGCACTACGAGCGCTTCACCGACAGCAACACGTCGCGGGCGTCGAACGTCACCGCCGGCGGGATCTACGACTCGGTCATCCGGCGCGAGCGTCGCGGCGACTACCTCGGCGGGACCGTCCAGGTCGTCCCGCACATCACGGACGAGATCAAGAACCGGATCAAGCTCATCGCCGAGACGAGCGACGTCGACGTCGTCATCACGGAGATCGGCGGCACGGTGGGCGACATCGAGTCGCTGCCGTTCCTCGAGGCGATCCGCCAGTTCCCGGTCGACGTGGGGCGGCGGAACTGCATGTTCATCCACCTCACCCTCGTCCCGTACATCGGGCATGCGGGCGAGCTGAAGACGAAGCCGACCCAGCACTCGGTCAACGAGCTGCGCCGCATCGGCATCCAGCCGGACATGGTCCTCTGCCGCTCGGAGTCCGAGCTCTCGCCGGACATCCGCAAGAAGATCGCGCTCTTCGCGTCGCTGCCGCCCGAGGCGATCGTCTCGGCGAAGGACGTGCCCGACATCTACGAGGTCCCGCTCTGGTTCCACGAGCAGGGCGTCGACCGCTTCATCGTCGACATGCTCGGCCTCGAGCCGCCGCGCGAGGCCGACCTCTCGGAGTGGGAGGAGATCGTGCGGCGGTCGTCCTCCGCGGCGCAGCCGGTGCGGATCGCGCTCGTCGGCAAGTACGTCGAGCTCGAGGACGCCTACCTCTCGGTCGCCGAGTCGCTCAAGCACGCCGGCACGCTCCACGGCGCGAAGATCGAGCTCGACTGGGTCGACTCGGAGGCGCTCACGGATCTCGGCGCCGCTCGCGCCCGGCTCATCGACCACGACGGCATCCTCGTCCCGGGCGGGTTCGGCGGGCGCGGTGTCGAGGGCAAGATCCTCGCGGCGCAGGTCGCGCGCGAGGCGGGCGTCCCGTACCTCGGGATCTGCCTCGGCATGCAGCTGGCGGTCGCGGAGTTCGCACGGCACGTCGCGGGCATGGACGGCGCGAACTCGACGGAGTTCGACATCGAGACCGAGTGGCCGGTCATCGACCTGCTCCCGGAGCAGAAGGAGGTCGCCGACCTCGGCGGGACGATGCGCCTCGGCGCCGACCCGATCAAGCTCCACCCGGACACGCGGGTCCGCGACGTCTACGGCGAAGCCGTCGTCTACGAGCGCCACCGGCACCGCTACGAGGTGTCGATCAGTCTCCGCAAGCGACTCGAGGCGGCGGGGCTCGTCGTGTCGGGCACCTCGCCCGACGAGCGGCTCGTCGAGGTCATCGAGCTGCGCGACCACCCGTTCTTCGTCGCCAGTCAGTACCACCCCGAGTTCAAGTCCCGGCCCGAGCGTCCGGCGCCGCTCTTCCGCGGTTTCGTGGGGGCTGCTCTCGATCGCGCGCTCGACCAGCATCCCGAGGGCGAGATCCACGCAGCCCGCGGCGAGGCCGCCCACCAGCGGGTGTGACGGCCGACGCGGGCGTCGTCCGCCGGGCGCGCGTCGCCCGCGGTGATCTGCGCGCGCTCGGCCTCGCGCTGCGCGGCGAGCCCGACGGAGACCTCGTCGCGGAGATCCCGGGCGCGGGGGCCGACGAGGCCGCAGGCCCGGCGGTGGTCCTCGCCGCTCCGGCGGGGGACGGCGCTCTCCTGCGCGTGCTCGTCGACGTCGCCCGCCGCCTCGTCCTCACGCCGGCACCCGTGGGCGTCGAGATCTTCCTCGTCGCGCCGCCGAGTCCCGTCCCCGCGGCTCCGGTCGCGCTGCGAGCCCCCGCGGGGGTGGCGCTCGACCACCCGGGCGGGTTCGGCGAGATCGTCGTCGCCTCTCCGGAGGCCTATCGCGTGGAGGCGACGTTCATGGGCCGCGCGGCGGACCCCGTGCGCCATCCGGAGGCCGGTCGGAGTGCGGTGCGCGCGGCGGCCCGCGCCGTCGCGGCCATCCCGGTGGCCGGGCCCGGCGGGCCGCTCACCTGCGTCGAGCCCGTCGCGGTCGCCGGGGACGCGAGCCGGTGCGTGGTGGGGGTCGACGTGCGCTCGACGAGCGCAGGAACGGCGGAGACGGCCGTCGCGGCGGTCGTCGACGCGCTCTACGACGCGGCGAACGACCCGCGCGACCCGGCCGACGCCGACGTGGCGGTCGAGCGTGTCGCGACCGCGGGAACGCGGCGCCGCGACGGGGACGAGAGCCTGGAGCGCGTGCGCGCGGCGCTGCGCTCGCGGGCGTACGCGCCACGTGACGTGGAGACCCTCGCGACGTCGGTCGCGGCCCTCGCCGGTCCCGCGGTCGTCCCGGTCGGCGTCGGGCCCCTCGGCGAGCCCGCCGACGGGGATCTCCATGCCGAGCGGGTCGGTCTCGCGCTCGCCGTCGTCGAGGCGTTCGCGACGGCGATGTGACGAACGTCGCAGCGCTCCGCAGCCTCGCCGCGGATCCTGCGCCGGCGGCCGGCGGGGCCGTGGATCCGTGGTCTCCTCGTCGCATGTGGTTCGCGATCCTCACCCCGGGCGCCCACGAGTGCCGCCCGCAGCACCGTCCCGGCGTCCTCACCGTCTACTCGTGGACGGACGTCGCTCGCAAGCGCATCGACGGTCCCGCCGCCGCCGTCCACGACGGCCTGCGGCGCCTGCGACGCGACACCGATACCGCCGAGGAGCCGTTCGCACCGCGGTGCTTCGTCTGCCGGGCCGCGTACCCGCTCCCCGATCCCGTCGATGCGCTCGCCTCGGCACGCGACCTGGGTGACGGCGGCGCGGAGGTCGGCGCCGGTCCGCCTGCGGGGCCCGGCGCCGCGCCCTCCGCCGGCGCCGCGGGGCCCGGGGCGGCGGTCTTCATCTGCGTCCACATCGCCGACGAGGAGCCGGCCGACGGCGGGGAGGAGGAGGCGCTCGTCGTCCTCCCGGCCCGCCGCTTCGCCGTGGCGGTGCCGCTCGACTCGCTCGGGATCGTCGTCGGGCTCCTCGCGGCGGCCGCCGACGAGAGCGACGCGCTGCGCTGCGCGGAGTGCGGGACGCTCGCCCCCGGCAGCGACCGCTCGCCGCAGGCGCGGCCCGCGTCGCGGACCGAGCGGCGCGCCGCGGCCCGGGCGGAGCGGCGCTGCGGCCGTGCGGGCCGGCGCGCCGCGTGATGGCGGCCTCCTCGCCGAGCGATGTCGAGGCGCAGGGCGTCGATAGCCTGCGCGCGATGCTCGTCCTGCGCCGCGGCACCGTCGTCGAGTCCGAACACGCCGACGGTCCGCGCCAGCGGATCGTCGTCGAGTCGGACGGAGACCGGCGCCCCGCGATCGCCGACGTGTCGCTCGTGGGCGTCTCCGAGGTCGGCGACGACGTCGTCGTCAACGGCCAGGCGCTCGACCTCTCGCTCGGCTCCGGCGGCTTCGACGTCGTCCACGTCAACCTCACGCGCGGGCTCGGCGGCTCCGGCGAGCCCGGGGCGCACGTGATGAAGCTCAACTACACGTCGCTCCAGCACGCCGTCCACCCGGTGGAGGGCGAGGACCTCGCGGTGCCGCTCGGCCGGCCCGTCGCGGTGTTCGGCCTCCACGGGCAGCTCGCCCCGCTCGCCTGGGCCTTCGCCGAGGCGGCCCCGGGCGCGCGGCTCGGATACGTGCAGACCGCGGGCGGCGCCCTCCCCGGCGGTCACTCGCGCGTCGTCGCCGACCTGCGGGCCCGGGGCCTCCTCGCCGCGCACGTGACGGCCGCGCCGACCTACGGAGGGGAGGGGGAGGCGATCACGACCGCCGGGGGCATCCACCACGTCGCCCACGACGTCGGCTGCGACGCGGTCGTCGTCGGGCCCGGGCCGGGGATCCTCGGCTCCGGGAGCGCGCTCGGGCACGGCGGGATCGTCGCGCTCGACAGCGCGCACGCCGCGCTCGCGCTCGGCTGCGAGGTCGTCCTGTGCGCGCGGATGAGCGACGGCGACCCCCGGCCGCGCCACCAGGGGCTCAGCCACCACACCCGGACGGTGCTCCGGCTCCTCCTCGCGCCCGTGGAGGTCGCGCTCCCGCGGGACGGGGCCGGGCGCCGGGGGCCGGACGGCCGGACCCCCGAGGAGGTGCTGGCAGAGACGGCGCACGCGACCCTGCTCCTCGACGCCGACCTCGACGGATACGCGGCGAGCGGCCTGCCCGCCCGGACGATGGGCCGCGACCTCGCGCAGGACGGCGCGTTCTTCGCGGCCGCCCTCGTGTGCGGGACCGCGCTCGCGGGGAAGGTGGGGTCATGAGCGAGCGCGAGTTCACCCACCGCGGCGGCGAGACGGTCTTCGAGGGGCGCATCATCCGCGTCGCCGTCGAGCGGTTCGCCTATCCCGACGGGGAGGAGGTGACGCGCGAGGTCGTCCATCACCCCGGGGCGGTCGCCATGCTCGCCGTCGACGAGGACGTCGTGTGGCTCGTCCGCCAGCCGCGGGAGGCCGTGGGCGACCCCGACGTCCTCGAGGTGCCCGCCGGCCGCCTCGACAAGGAGGGAGAGCCGCCCGAGGAGTGCGCGCGTCGCGAGCTCGCCGAGGAGATCGGCAAGGCGGCCGCGCACTGGCGGCCGATCACGACGTTCTACGCGTCGGTCGGCGTCCTGGCGGAGACCGTCCACCTCTTCCTCGCCGAGGGCCTCTCGGACGTCGCGCCGCCCGACTCGGGGGAGAACGAGCGCATCGAGCTCGTCCCGTGGCCGCTGGAGGATCTCGACGGGGCGATCGCCGCGACCCGCGACGCGAAGACGCTCATCGCGCTCCTCTGGCTGAAGTCCGAGCGCCTCGGCGACGGCGCCCGGTAGCCGCAGCGGGCCGCTCCGCCAAGGGCGGCAGGGGATCCTGCAGCGCGCACGGGGCGTTGCACCGGCGAGGAGCGCCGGGCGCCGGGACGAACCCCTCATGCGATGGCCATCGCCCCTGCCGCCGCCGACCGCGCCTTCGAGGACCACCTCCTCGAGTTCCTCTCCTACCTCGAGTTCGAGCGCGGGCTCTCCCGCAACACCCTCGACGCGTACCGCTCGGACCTCCTCCAGTTCGGCGCGCACCTCGCCCGGGCGGGAGCGAGCGTCCTCGACGCCGGTCACGCCGAGCTCGCCGCCTTCCTCACCGATCTCGCCACCGGGACGGAGGGGCGCCCGGCCGTCGCCCCCGCGACGCTCCAGCGCAAGACCGCCTGCCTGCGGTCGTTCTACCGCCACCTCCGCCGCGACGGCGTCATCGACCACGATCCGACCGCGGAGCTCCGCGCTCCGCGGAAGAGCCAGAAGCTCCCGGAGGTCCTCTCGCGGGACGAGGTCGCCGCGCTCCTCGCCGCTCCCCGTGGGACCGAGCCGGGCGCCCTCCGCGACCGCGCCCTCCTCGAGCTCATGTACGCCTGCGGCCTGCGGGCGAGCGAGGCCGTCGGCCTCGACGTCCGCGACGTCGATCTCGACGCGGCGATCCTCCGCGCCCGCGGCAAGGGGAGCAAGGAGCGTCTGGTGCCGGTCGGCCGCGAGGCGGTGCAGGCGACGCGGATCTACCTCACGCGGGGCCGCCCGCTCCTCGTCGGCCTCGGCGAGGAGCCGCGGCTGTTCGTCAACCACCGAGGCACCGGGCTCACCCGCCAGGGCCTCTACAAGATCGTGCAGCGGCACGCGCGCACCGCCGGCCTCGAGGGGCGCATGAGCCCGCACACGCTGCGCCACACCTTCGCGACGCATCTCCTCGCCGGCGGGTGCGACCTCCGCGCGCTCCAGGAGATGCTCGGTCACGCGGACATCGCGACGACCCAGATCTACACGCATCTCTCGGCGGAGCGCCTGCGCGACGTCTACTTCAAGGCGCATCCGCGCGCGACCGGCGCCACGGCGCCGCCTTCCTGAGCGCGGCGCCGGGGGCGGGGCGGTGCGCAGGGGCCGTCCGTCAGAATCGAGCTGTGCCGTCCCCCTCGCCTCGCCGCCCGTCCCCGCCCCGCGCCGCCCGCCGTCGGCCCGTGGCCGCCGCCCTCGTCGTCGCGGCGCTCGCCGCAGCGGGGGCGGCCGGCTGCGGCAACGACCGCACGCCCGTCCCCGAGATCGGCCAGCCCGGCCCGCGGCTCGGCGACAACCCGGTGAACGACGCCGAGGCGGGGCTCTCGCTCATCGCTCCGGCGGGGTGGACCGTGACGCCCGGGCAGGACCCGCTCGTCACGACGATCGCCGACGGGAGCTTCATCGTCGGCATCTTCCGCTACCCCCGCAGCGAGCCTCTCCCGAAGGAGAAGGACGAGCTCGAGCGGGCCATGGACGACCTCGTCGCGGCGGCGAAGGCCCGTGACGCGACGTTCGAGCCCATCGCGACGGCGCGCACGAAGGTCGACGGCAAGCCCGCGATCCAGATCCGGGGCACCCAGACGATCGGCGGCCAGCCGCGGACCGTCCGCTCGACGCACGTCTTCGCCTACGGCGCCGAGCTCGTCATCGACCAGTTCGCCCCGAACGACGCCTTCCGGCAGGTCGACGAGGCGACCTTCCGCCCGCTCCTGCGGTCGGTCGAGCTCGAGAAGCCCGCGGCATGAGCGCCGCCGAGGGGCGCAGGGCGTTCGTCGTCGTCCTCGACGCCTGCGGCGCGGGGGAGACCGACGACGCCGCCGACTACGGGGACGCGGGGGCCGACACCCTCGTCCACGTCGCCGAGGCCGCGGGCGGGCTCGACCTCCCGACCCTCGGCGCGCTCGGCCTCGGCCGGATCCGGCCGATCGCGGGCGTGCCCCCGGCCGACGACCCCGTCCTGCACGGGCGCCTCCACCCGCTCGGGGCGGGGAAGGACTCCACGACCGGGCACTGGGAGCTCTTCGGCGTCGTCGTCCCGGAGGGGCTGCCCACCTACCCCGACGGGTTCCCGCCCGCGCTCCTGCGGCGCATCGAGGAGGCCGCGGGGCGCCGCTGCTGCTGCAACGCCCCGTACGAGGGCCTCGCGGCGATCGACGACCACGGCGCCCACCATCTCGCGACCGGCGAGCTCATCCTCTACACGTCCGTCGACTCCGTCCTGCAGCTCGCCGCGCACGAGGACGTCGTGCCCGAGGCCGATCTCCACGCGATCTGCGCCCGCGTCCGCGCGGCGATGGGCGGCGAGCACGCAGTCGGCCGGGTCATCGCGCGGCCCTTCACCGGCACGCCGGGGGCCTTCCGGCGGACCGAGGGGCGCCGCGACTTCGCGCTCGCGCCGCCGACGACGAGCCACCTCGAGGCCGTCCAGGCGGCGGGGGTGCCGGTCCACTCGGTCGGCAAGGTGGCCGATCTCTTCGCGGGGCGCGGGATCGACGAGCGCCATCCCGGGGCCGCGAACGCGACCGCGCTGACGGAGACCGGGCGCCTCGTCCGCGACCTCGACGAGGGCCTCGTCGTGACGAACCTCGTCGAGACCGACCAGAACTTCGGCCATCGCAAGGACATCGCGGGCTTCGCGGCGGCGCTGCGGGAGAT
This sequence comes from Paraconexibacter sp., assembly GCF_059438195.1. NCBI lineage: Bacteria > Bacillati > Actinomycetota > Thermoleophilia > Solirubrobacterales > Paraconexibacteraceae > Paraconexibacter > Paraconexibacter sp. The sequence goes on along the minus strand of NZ_JBLKKY010000102.1, from coordinate 3,283 downwards.
CGACGCTGCCGTCGCGACGTGGCTGGGGGACCTCCGCGACGGCGATCTCCTCGTCCTCACCGCCGACCACGGCGTCGATCCGACGACGCCCGGGACCGATCACACGCGCGAGCGCGCCCCCCTCCTCGCCCGCTTCACGGGCCACGGCGGCCGGCGCCACGACGGGCCCCTCTCCGACGTCGGCGCGACCGTGCTCGACTGGCTCGCCGGGCGCGACGAGCCGTCGCTCCCCGGCCGGTCGTTCCTCGTCGCGGAGCACGCGGATGCCTGAGCTGCCGGAGGTCGAGACGATCCGGCGCGGCCTCGCGCCGCTCGTCGAGGGCCGCCGCCTCGACCGGCTCGAGATCCTCGACCCGCGCTGGTGCGCCCCGCTGCTCCCGACCGAGGTCGTCGACGCGGTCGAGGGCCGGACCGTGGAGGCCCTACGCCGCCGCGGCAAGTACATCGACGTCGCGCTCGACGGCGACGTCCACCTCCTCCTCCACCTGCGGATGACCGGGACGCTGCTCTACGACCCGGACCCGGCGCAGCCGCACCAGCGGGTCGTCGCCACGCTCGACGACGGCCACGTCCTGCGGTTCTGCGACCCGCGCCGGTTCGGGACCGGCGAGCTGGCCCTCGGGGAGGACGCGCTGCGCGCCTTCTTCGCCGTCCGCCTCGGCCTCGAGCCGCTCGACGGGACGCTCGACGGCGCGACCCTGCGGGCCCTCGCGCGCGGCCGGCGCGCCCCGGTGAAGGCGTTCCTGCTCGACCAGCGCCACGTCGCCGGCGTGGGGAACATCTACGCCGACGAGGCGCTGCACCGCGCCGGCGTCCATCCGCTGCGGCCCGTCGACCGCATCGCCCCGCGGCAGTGGGACGCGATCGCGCACGGCGTCGTCGAGGCGCTCACCGCCGGTCTCGCAGCGGGCGGCGCGACGATCGACGACTTCCGTCACCCCGACGGGGTCTACGGCTCCTTCCAGCACGAGTTCCGCGTCCATCGCCGCCGTGACGAGCCGTGCCCGACGTGCGGGACGACGATCGTGAAGATCGTCGCCGCCGGCCGGGGGACCTACGTCTGCGAGCGCTGCCAGCCCCGTCCGCGCCCCCGGAGGGCGACGCGGGCGGGGACCGTCGGAGCGGCGACGGCGTAGCCTCCCCGCCATGAAGGAGCGTCTCGTCCGGATCTTCCCGCTCTTCCTGGCCGCGGCGCTCCCGCTCGCCGGGCTCGTCCTCGCGCTCGTGCGGTTCGCGGAGAAGCGCCCGCAGGAGGGGATCCAGATGATCGCGGCGAGCGTGCTGGGCGCCTTCGTCTACGCCCTCGTCCTCGCCTGAGCGCTCAGGCGGCGAGGAGCTCCTCGAGCCGGCCGCTCCGCTCGGCGGCACGGGTCTCGTCGAAGCCCCCGACGACCTCGTCGCCGATGAGCACCTGGGGGAAGCTCATTCGCCCCGTGCGCTCGATGAGCGCCTCCCGTCCGGCCGGGTCGCGTGCGAGATTGATCTCCTCGTACGCGAGTCCGCGGGCGTCGAGCAGCCTCTTCACCATGACGCAGTACGGGCACATGTCGGTCGTGTAGACGGTGATCTTGTCCATGACTTCAGAAAGGATAGCGAGGCGGCCGGTCCGTCCCGTCCGCACGGGGGGACGATGCCCGGGCCGGTGAAGCTCGAAGCAGTCGTGCTGCGATCGATGCGCTACGGCGAGGCGGACAGGATCCTGCACCTCTACACGCCGGGGCGCGGGCGGGTCGGCGCGATCGCGAAGGGCGTCCGGCGGGCCCGCAGCCGCTTCGGCGGCCGCCTCGAGCCGTTCACCCGCGTCGACCTCGTCCTCCACGAGGGCCGCAGCGACCTGCTCACCGTCACCGGGGCCCAGGCGCTCGACCCGCACCGGCGGCTGCGCGACGACGGCGCGGCCCTCGACGCCGCGGCGCGGGCCTGCGACGCCGTGGCCCGGCTCTTCGAGCACAGCGAGCCCCATCCGCCCGTCTACCACCTGCTCTGCCACGAGCTGCGGCTCCTCGACGACGGCGCCGGGCCGGCCGCGACGGCGTCGCACGCGACGCTGTCCAACCAGCTCGCGTTCCGGCTCAAGCTCCTCCTCGCCGCCGGGCTCGCCCCGCAGCTCGCCGCGTGCGCGAACTGCGGGGAGGCCGACCACCTCACCTCGTTCAGCGGGGCGGCGGGCGGCGTCGTCTGCGCGGCGTGCGAGCGGGGGGCGTTCCCGCTCGACGAGGACGCCCACCGCTTCATGACCGCTGCTCTGGGCTCCCCGCTGGCGGAGGCGCCGGCCGCCGAGGACCGCGTGCTGCGCCAAGTCGAGCGCGCGATCTCCGACACCGCGGAGCACCACGCGCACGTCCGGCTGCGCCCGGCCCGCGCTGGGTAGGGTCGCGGACATGGAGACGTCGAGCCGCTGGGTGCAGGACTTCGCCGACGGGTCCCGGGAGCAGCGGGACCTCCTCGGCGGGAAGGGCGCGAACGTCGCCGAGATGACCCGCGTCCTCGGCGCTCACCGGGTGCCCGCCGGCTTCACGATCACGACGGAGGCGTGCGTCGCCTACCTGCGCTCCGGAGGCGACTTCCCCGACGGCCTCGCCGAGGAGGTCGACGCCGCGATCGCCCGTCTCGAGACCGACGCCGGCCGCCGCCTCGGCGACCACGACGATCCGCTCCTCGTCTCGGTGCGCTCGGGCGCCCGCGAGTCGATGCCGGGCATGATGGACACCGTCCTCAACCTCGGCCTCACCGACCGCAGCGTCGAGGGCCTCGCGGCGAAGACCGGCAACGAGCGCTTCGCCTGGGACTCCTACCGGCGGTTCGTGCAGATGTACGCGAACGTCGTCGAGGGGGTGAGCGGCGAGCGGATCGAGAACGAGATCAAGACGGTGAAGTCGGGGCGCGGCGTGTCGCTGGACACCGAGCTCGACGTCGAGGCCCTGAAGGAGCTCACCGACCGCTTCAAGGCGCTCTACCGGGAGACGACGTCCCGCGACTTCCCGCAGGACCCGCGGGCGCAGCTCGAGGGCGCGATCCGCGCCGTGTTCGACTCCTGGAACGGGGAGCGGGCGATCGCCTACCGGCGCCTCAACCACATCCCCGACGAGTGGGGCACGGCCGTCAACGTCCAGCAGATGGTCTTCGGCAACAAGGGGCGGACCTCCGGGTCCGGCGTCGCGTTCAGCCGCGACGAGGTGACCGGGGCGCCCGAGCCCTCGGGCGACTTCCTCGTCGACGCCCAGGGCGAGGACGTCGTCAGCGGCGTCCGCAACACGCAGGACATCGCCGATCTCGCCGAGGT
>NZ_JBLKKY010000101.1:0-10723 GCF_059438195.1 Paraconexibacter sp. | reverse complement strand
GACGGCGCACCCGGGCCGGCGGACGCGGTGACGGCCGCGGGCGAGCCCCGCGTGCCGGCCGAGCCGGCGGACGCCGTGACGGCCGCGGTCGAGCCCCGCGTGCCGGCCGAGCCGGCGCCGCCCGCGCTCCCCCACGGCGCCGACGAGATGCTGCGCCGCCTGCGCGACGCCGGGGACGCTCCGCTCTCCGAGGCGCAGCTCGCGGACGCCGACGTGCTGCGCGCCCTGCGCGACGCCGGGCTCGCCGTGCGCCTCAGCGGCCGGCTCTACGCGTCGGCCGAGGTCGCGGAGGACGTCCGCGCGCGGCTCGTCGCGCTCCTCGAGGAGCGCGGCTCCCTCTCCCTCGCGGAGGCGCGCGACGCGCTCGGCACCTCGCGCAAGTCCGCGCAGGCGTTCCTCGAGCACCTCGACCACGAGCGGCTCACCCGGCGCGACGCCGACGACCGGCGCCGACTCGTCCGCCGCCGGGAGATCGCGCGATGAGCGCCCGCGACGCGCTCCGCGCGCTGCCCTCGGTCGACCGCCTCGCCGCGGAGGTCGCGGAGCGGCATCCCGGCGTGACGCCGCGGGAGGCGACGGCGGTCGCACGCGCGGCGGTCGCGGAGCGTCGCGCGGAGCTCCTCGCCGGCGCCGACGGCGATCCCGACCTCGCCGGGCGGGCCGCGGCGCGCCTCGGGCCGAGCCTGCGGCCGGTCATCAACGCGACCGGCGTCGTCATCCACACGAACCTCGGGCGGGCGCCGCTCCCCGACGCCGCGGTCGAGGCGGTCGCGACGACGGCCGCGGGATCCGTCAACCTCGAGCTCGACCTCGACACGGGGCGGCGCGGCGGCCGGGACGAGCACGCCGGGGCGCTCCTGCGCGAGCTCACCGGCGCGCCGGACGCGCTCGTCGTCAACAACGGCGCGGGCGCGGCGCTGCTCGCCGCCGCGGCGCTCGGCGGTCCCGGCCGCGGGATCGCGGTGTCGCGCGGCCAGCTCGTCGAGATCGGCGGCGGCTTCCGCATCCCCGAGGTCGTCGCCCAGGCGGGAGCGCGGCTCGTCGAGGTGGGGACGACGAACCGGACGCGCCTCGCCGACTACCGCGCCGCCGTCGAGTCGGGCGAGGCCGACATCGTCCTCCGGGTCCACCCGTCGAACTTCCGCACGGTCGGCTTCGTCGAGGAGGTCGGCATCGACGACCTCTGCACGCTCGGCGTCCCCGTCGTCGACGACGTCGGCTCGGGCGCGCTCGCCGACCTCCCGCAGCTCGACGGAGAGCCGCCGGTGCGCGACTCGGTCGCGGCCGGGGCCGCGCTCGTCTGCTTCAGCGGGGACAAGCTCCTCGGAGGCCCGCAGGCAGGCATCCTCGTCGGGTCCCGCGAGGCGATCGGCGCCTGCCGCCGGCACCCGCTCGCCCGCGCGCTGCGGGTCGGCCGCCTGCCCCTCGCCGCTCTCGCCGCGACGCTCGCCCTCTACCGCGACCCGGGCCGGGCGCGCCGGGAGGTCCCGGTCCTCGCGATGCTCGACGCCGGGACCGCCGAGCTCGCCGAGCGGGCGCGCCGCCTCGCCGACGCCGTCGGCGGCGAGATCGTCGACGCCGTCGCCCGCGTCGGCGGCGGGGCGCTGCCGCTCCTCGCGCTCGAAGGACCCGCGGTCGCGCTCGAAGGCGCGCCCGAGCCGCTCGCGCACGCCCTGCGGCTCGGCGAGCCCCCGGTCGTCGGGCGGATCTCCGCAGACCGGCTCCTCCTCGACCCGCGGACGCTCCGCGACGACGAGATCCCGCTCGTCGCCGCCGCGGTGCAAGCCGCCCGCGGCGGGTAGAGGCGGCGCATGGTCGACGCCGTCGTCATCGGATCGGGGCCGAACGGGCTCGTCGCCGCGAACCTCCTCGCCGACGCGGGCTGGGACGTCGAGGTGCTCGAGGCCGAGGACGAGCCGGGGGGCGCCGTGCGATCGGGCGAGACGTGCGAGCGGGGCTTCATCCACGATCGCTTCTCGTCCTTCTACCCGTTCGCGACGATCTCCCCGCCGCTCACGTCGTTCGGCCTCGAGGAGCACGGCCTGCGCTGGCGGCGCTCGGACGCGGTCGCCGGACACGTCGACCCGGAGACCGGCGAGGTCGCGCTCATCGAGGCCGACCTCGGCGCGAGCTGCGCGGCGTTCGACGCGGCGGCGCCCGGCGACGGCGCCGCCTGGCGGCACCTCATGGAGAGGTGGCAGCGCCTCGAGCGAGGGTTCTCGCAGGCGCTCTTCACGCCGTTCCCGCCCATCGTCGCGACCGCCCGCATCGCAGGACGGACGGGCCTGCGCGACGTGCCGCGTCTCGCGCGCTTCCTCGCGCTCCCGGTCCGGCGGCTCGCCGAGGAGAACTTCCGCGGGCGCGGACCCCGCGACCTCCTCGCGAGCATCGCGCTCCACACCGACCTCTCCCCGGAATCCGTGGGCAGCGGCGCGTTCGGCTGGGTGATGAGCGCGATCGGCCAGAGCCACGGCTTCCCGATCCCCGAGGGCGGCTCGGGCCGGCTCACCCACGCGCTCGTCGCGCGCCTCCGCGCGCGGGGCGGGCGGCTGCGCTGCGGCGAGCGCGTCGTGCGCGTGGTCGTCGAGGGAGGGCGCGCGAGGGGCGTGCGCACCGAGGCGGGCGAGGTGCTCCGCGCGCGGCACGCCGTGCTCGCCGACGTCGAGGCGCGCTCGCTCTACCTCTCGCTCGTCGGCCGCGAGCATCTCTCGCGGCGCGTCGTGACCGACCTCGAGCGGACCCAGCTCGACCCCGGCACGGTGAAGGTCGACTGGTCGCTCGACGGGCCGGTGCCGTGGGCGAGCGGCGAGGCCGCGCGGGCCGCCAACGTCCACGTCACCGGCGGGATCGACGAGCTGAGCGTGACGTCGACCGAGCTCGCGACCGGCAGGATCCCGCGGCACCCGTTCCTCGTGGCGGGACAGTACGCGGCGACCGACCCGACGCGCCAGCCCGCGGGCTGCGAGACGCTGTGGGCCTACGCGCACGTCCCCCAGGAGATCGAGGCGGACGCCGCCGGCGAGCTGAGCCCCCGCTGGAGCGCCGACGACGTCGAGGGGTTCGCAAACCGCATGCAGGAGCGGATCGAGAAGGCCGCCCCGGGATTCGGCCGGCTCGTGCGCCGCCGCGTCATCGCCTCGGGATCCGACCTCGAGGCCGCGGACGCGAACCTCGCGGGCGGCGCGCTCAACGGAGGGACGACGCACCTCCACCAGCTCGCGATGTTCCGCCCGATCCCCGCGCAGCTCGGGCGCCCGGAGACGACGGTCCCCGGCCTCTACCTCGCCTCGGCCTCCGCGCATCCGTCGGGCGGCGTGCACGGCGCTCCGGGGCAGAACGCCGCCCGCGCGGCGCTCGCGCGGCGGGCGCCGTGGCGGCTCGCGCGCGGCCGTCTCGCGAGGCGCCGGCATTCCGACGATTGATGTGTGAGCGCTCCGCCGATCGGGAAGCGGGCGGTGCCCGTGACGACCGGAGCGGACACGCGTTCGACGTACTCCGACCTCGCGAGCGTGTACCTCCCCGTCGCGCTCGCGGTCCTGCTCATCGTCGCGCTCGCCCTCGCGGTCGTCGCGCTCCGATACCGCGCCCGTCCGGACCGCGCGCCGTCGCCCGTGCACCGGAAGCGCTCCCTCGAGGCCCCCTTCGTCGGGCTCCTCGTCGTCGTCTCCGCCCTCCTCCTCTGGCAGACGTACGAGGCCGTCGACGAGGTCGAGCCCCTCGCCGCCGCGCAGAGCGGGAGCGACCCGGCGGCGGACCCCGACCTCGTCGTCGCGGTCACCGCGTCGCGCTGGAACTGGAGGTTCTCGTACCCGGGCGGCGTCGTGCAGACGGCCGAGGGCGGCGACGGCGAGGCGACCCTCGTCGTCCCGGAGGGCCGCCTCGTGCAGCTCCGGCTGCGCTCGACCGACGTCGTCCACGCCTTCTGGGTCCCGGAGCTGCGCGTGAAGTACGACGCCCTGCCGACGGACACGAACGTCTTCGACGTGCGCTTCGCGCGCGGCCTCGACTACTCGACCTCGCGCTGCTCGGAGTTCTGCGGCCAGTACCACGACCAGATGACCTTCGACGTGGAGGTCCTCCCCCCGGCGGAGTTCGACCGCTGGCTCGCCGGCCGCCGCACGGGCGCGGGGGCCGCATCGTGATCCGAGGCCTCCTGTGGTCGACCGACCACAAGATCGTCGCGCTGCGGATCGTCGTCGTCGCCGCGGCCTTCTTCGCGCTCGCCGGCTTCTCGGCGCTCCTCATGCGCACCGAGCTCGCGACGCCGGATGCCGACGTCGTGTCGCGCGAGGGCTACGCCGCCCTCTTCACGATGCACGGCTCGACGATGATCTGGCTCGTCGTCATCCCGGTCGCGCTCGCGGCGTGCCTCTACTTCGTGCCGCTCCAGATCGGGACGTCGCAGATCTCCGGCGCGCGATGGGCGCACGCCGCCTCGTGGCTGCTGCTCCTCGGCGGCCTCGTCATGTGGTCGGGGTGGTTCACGACGTCGGGCCCCGGCCGCGCCGGCTGGTACTCCTACGACCCGCTCGCCGACGCGCCGCAGACGCCCGGCGAGGGCATGGACCTGTGGATCGCCGGCGTCCTCCTCGCGACCGCGGCCGGGCTCGTCCTCGGCGTCTGCCTCCTCCACACGATCGCGCGTCGTCGCGCGCCCGGGATGACGTTCCTGCGCCTGCCGGTGTTCACGTGGACCGCGCTCGCGACCGCGCTCCTCGTCGTCTTCTCGTTCCCCTCGGTGATCGCCGGGTTCACCTTCCTCCTCCTCGACCGCAACGGCGCGGACATCCTCGGGCCGATCAGCTACCAGCACCTCTTCTGGTTCTTCGGCCACCCGGTCGTCTACGTCATGTTCTTCCCGTTCGTGGGGATGGTCGCCGAGGCCGCGCAGGTCCTCAGCGGGCGGAGGTTCTTCGGCTACAGCTTCTTCGTCGTCTCGATCCTCGGGTTCACCGCGCTGTCGATCAGCGCGTGGGGGCACCACATGTTCACGACGGGGAGCGTCCCGACGAAGTTCTTCGCGCTCACCTCGACGGCGCTCATCATCCCGGCGGGCATCGAGTACTTCGACATCATCGGGACGATGTGGAAGGGCGTCGTGCGCTTCGCGACGCCGATGCTCTTCGTCTTCGGGTTCCTCATGCAGTTCCTCGTCGGCGGGGTGAGCGGCATCTGGGTCGCCTCGCCGACGCTCGACCTGCAGGCCCAGGACTCCTACGTCGTCGTCGCCCACTTCCACTACACGCTCGTCGCCGGCAGCCTCTTCGGGCTCTTCGCCGGCGTCTACCTCTGGTGGCCGAAAGTGACGGGGCGCTTCCTCTCCGAGACGCTCGGCCGCTGGCACTTCGCGCTCTTCGCGCTCGGCACGACGCTGACGTTCGTGCCGCAGTTCGTCATCGGGCACGACGGGATGGCGCGGCGGCTCGCGTCGTACCCGTCGGACGCCGGCTGGACCGGCTGGAACGTCGTCTCGTCGATCGGCTCCTATCTCATCGGACTCGCCTTCGTCGTCTTCCTCGTGGCGGTCGTGCGGAGCCTGCGCTCGCCCCGGACCGCGGCGGCGGACGCGTGGGGCTGCGGGATGACCCTCGAGTGGGCGACGCCCTCCCCGCCGCCGGCGCACAACTTCGACCGCGTGCCGCAGGTCCGCTCCTACGCGCCGCTCTACGACCTGCGCCGCCGGGCGCAGGAGCGGGACGAGGAGCGCCGTGAGGCGGTGGTGGGCTCGTGAGGAGCGGCGCCGTCCCCATCGTCGGCTGGGGCCTCGTCATCGGCGGCATCGACCTCGTCGGGCTGCTCGTCTTCGACCTCGACCTCCTGCCGACGCTGCTGCTCGGCGGGGCGGCGCTCGCCTGCGTCCTGTGGGGGCTCGCCTACGGCGTCGCCGAGCGCACCCGCCCGCGACGGCACGACGCCCCCGAGCTGCTCGTGGAGGGCTCGGCGGCGACGACGGTCGTGACGGCCGGCGTCGCGTTCGCCGTCGTCGGCGCCGCCGCCGCCGGCCCCGGGTTCTTCTGGCCGGGCGTCGGGCTGATCGCCCTCGGCGGCGGAGGGATCGTGCGGGAGGTCCGCGCGGGCCGCCGGCTCGTGCGCGAGGAGGGCTCATGATCCTCGCCGGTCCACTCGCCCTCGCGGCCGTCCTCCTCGTGCTCGTCCGCCGCGCCGACGCGTGGCCGGCCGGGCGGACGGCCGCCGGCCTCGCCGGCTGCGCGGCGCTCGCGGTCGCCGCCCTCCTCGACGGCCCCGCCGAGGAGCGACTGAGCGCGCACGTCGGCGAGCACCAGGTCATCGTCCTCGTCGCCGCGCCGCTCCTCGTCGCCGCGGCGCCGATCCGCCTCCTCCTCGCCGGCTCCCACCGGCGGACGCGGCGGGCGCTCGGGCGCCTCCTCCATCACCCCGCGGCGCGGACGATGAGCCATCCGGCGTTCGGGCTCGTCGCGTTCACCGCCGCGATGGCCGTCGTCCATCTCCCGGCCGCGGAGGACGCCGCGCTGCGCAGCGACGCCCTCCACGGGGCGCAGCACGCGCTGCTGCTGTGGGCCGCGCTCGCCCTGTGGGCGCCCCTCATCGCCGCCGATCCGCTGCCCCACCGCAGCGGCCCGGTGACGAAGTTCGCCGTCGGGCTCCTCGCGATGACCCTCATGACGATCGGCGGGGCCATCATCGCGACCGCGCCCGACCCGCTCTACGCCGCCCATCCCGACCTCGCCGATCAGCGCACGGCCGGCGGGCTGCTCTGGAAGGCCGGGATGGTCGCGTCGCTGCCGGCCCTCCTCGCGAGCGCGTGGTCCGCGCTCGCCGCCGAGGAGCGCCGCCAGCGGGCCCGCGACCTCCACGAGGGGGCGCCGTCGTGAGCGCGGCGCTCAAGCTCTGCCTGGCGGTCGTCCTCGCCGGGGTCGCGACGTGGACCCTCGCGACGCCGTCCTCGAGCGGCCAGGACGGCCCCCGCCCGCTCGGCGAGGGTCCCGCGCGCGGCGCGGCGCTGTTCGCCGAGACGTGCTCCTCGTGCCACGGGCCGGAGGGCTTCGGCATCGAGGGGCGCGGCCCGTCCCTGCGCGACGTCGGCGCCGCCTCGGTCGACTTCTCCCTGCGGACGGGGCGGATGCCGCTCTCCCGGCCCGACATCCAGCCGCGCCGCCACGAGCCGTTCTTCGACGAGGCCGAGATCCGCGCGCTCGTCGGCCACGTCGTGGCGCTCGGCGGCGAGAGCGGGCCCGCGATCCCCGACGTCCGGCCGCAGCGGGGCGACATCGCCGCCGGTCGCAGGCTCTTCGCCGACAACTGCTCCGGCTGCCACCAGATCGTCGGCCAGGGCGGCATCGCGCCGGGGCTCGTCGCCCCCGCGCTCTCAGAGAGCTCGCCGCGCGTCATCGGCGAGGCGATCCGGATCGGCCCCTACCTCATGCCCGCCTTCGGGGAGTCCCACCTCGACCGCGGCGAGGTCGACTCGATCGCTCGGTACATCACGACGGTGGCCCAGGACCCGCCCGACGAAGGCGGCTGGGGCATCGGGAACATCGGGCCGATCCCGGAGGGCCTCGTCGCGTGGCTCCTCGCCGGCACCGCCCTCCTGCTCGTCGCCCGCGTCATCGGGGAGCGCTCCGCATGAACCGGCTCCGCCGCCTCCTCTCCGCCTTGGCGCTCACCCGTGGAGCGCTCCACGCGCACGAGCCGCCGCCCGACCACGAGGCCGAGCAGGACCCGCGCGCGCTCGAGACGGGCGCGCCGCGCTGGAGCGAGAACGCCCTCGCCGGCCTTCTCGCGCTCGCCGGCCTCCTCTTCCTCGCCTTCGCCGTCCTCCTCGCGCGCTCCGCCGACACGCAGCTCCTCGGCGGGACGGCCGGCGGCGCCCTCGCCGTCCTCGCCGCCGCCTTCATCCTCGCCGGGCTGCGGGTCGCGCCGCGCGAGACCGCCGTCGAGGAGCGCGAGGTCGGCGGGCAGCCGGAGGCCGTCGAGGAGGACGAGGAGCTCCTCGCCGCCGGCGCGCAGGGCGTCTCGCGCCGCAAGCTCCTCCTCGGCGCCGCCGGCCTCGCCGGGACGGGCGCGACCGCGGCGGTCGCAGCGCCGCTCACGGCGCTCGGCCCGAGCGCGAGCGTCCTCGGCGAGGCCCCGTGGCGCGCGGGGATCCGCCTCGTCGAGGAGAACGGCAGGCCGATCAAGGCCGACGACATCGGCGTCGGCGCGTTCATCACCGCGTTCCCCGAGGGCGCGAACCGCAGCGAGCTCGGGTCCCCGCTCGTCCTCGTCCACCTCGAGCCGCAGACGCTCGACCTCCCGGACGGCCGCGAGGGCTGGGCCCCCGAGGGGTTCCTCGCGTTCTCGAAGATCTGCACGCACGCCGGCTGCGCGGTGTCGATCTTCCGCTACCCGACCTCCGAGGAGACGTCGTCGGAGCCCGCGCTCGTCTGCCCCTGCCACTACTCGACCTTCGACGTGCGGCGCGGCTGCGACGTCGTCGTCGGACCTGCGGGCCGCGCGCTCCCCCAGCTGCCGCTGCGCATCCGCGCGGACCGCACGCTCGAGGCGGCCGGACCCCTCTCGGGCGACGTCGGGCCCGCATGGTGGGGGACCGACCGGTGAGCGCGGGCCCCGACGGCCAGGACCCGGTCGGGTTCGTCGACGAGCGGCTGCGGACGGCGAAGCCGCTGAAGAAGGCGCTGCGCTACGTCTTCCCCGACCACTGGTCGTTCCTCCTCGGGGAGATGGCGCTCTACAGCTTCGTCGTCCTGATCGGGACGGGCATCTTCCTCGCCGTCTTCTTCGAGCCCGGCGCGACCGAGACCGTGTGGCGCGGGCCGTACGCGCCGCTCGACGGCGAGCGCGTCTCCGCCTCCTACGCGTCGACGCTCGACCTCTCGTTCAACGTCCCCGGCGGCCTGCTCATGCGGCAGACGCACCACTGGGCGGCCCTGCTCTTCCTCGTCGCGATCGTCATGCACCTCATGCGGATCGTCTACACCGGCGCGTTCCGCAAGCCGCGCGAGCCGAACTACCTCGTCGGGGTCCTCCTCCTCGCCCTCGCGATGCTCGAGGCGTACGCCGGCTACTCGCTCCTCGACGACCTCCTCAGCGGGATGGGCCTCGCCATCGGATACGCGGCCGCGATGTCGATCCCCGGCATCGGCGGCGCGGCGTCCGCGCTCATCTTCGACGGACCGTTCCCGCCGTCGGGCGGGGACTTCTTCCCGCGCCTGTACATCGTCCACGTCCTCCTGCTGCCCGCCGCGCTCGCGACGCTCATGGCGGTCCACCTCGCGATGATCATGCGCCAGCACCACACGCAGTTCCGCGGGCCGGGTCGCAAGGAGACGAACGTCGTCGGCACGCCGATGTGGCCGGGCTACGCGCTGCGCTCGCTCGGCTGGCTCTTCGCGGTCGCCGCCGTCCTCTTCCTCCTCGGCGGGCTCGTGCAGATCAACCCGGTGTGGCAGTGGGGGCCCTACGAGATCTGGGTCGGGGAGAACGGCGCGCAGCCCGACTGGTACCTCGGCTGGCTCATCGGCGCGCTGCGCCTCGTCCCCCAGGGCGACATCGTCCTCTTCGACCGCACGATCGTCCCGAACCCCTTCTGGGGCGGCCTCTTCTTCCCGACGATCGTCTTCGGCGTCCTCTTCCTCCTGCCGTGGATCGACCGTCTCCTCTTCACGAAGGACGATCGCCACCACCACCTCCTCCAGCGCCCGCGCGACAACCCGCGCAGGACGGCGTTCGCGACCGCGTTCCTGTCGTGGGTCTTCCTCGTCTTCTTCTTCGGCGCGACGGACCGGCTCTACTACAGCCTCGAGGTCTCCTACGAGGCGCAGCTCTGGGCGTTCCGGATCGTCGTCTTCATCGCCCCCTTCGTCGTCTACGCGGTGACGAAGCGGTGGATGTACGCGCTGCGCCGCGAGGACGAGCACCCGCTGCGAGCGGTGCAGGCCCGGGTCGTGACGCCCCCGCCCGTCGAGGACCCCGAGGCTGCGGACGACCGCCCGCGCGAGCGCTCCTCCCACCCCTCCTGACGTTCCTCACGCCTGGCGTGAGGAACGTCAGGGGGGGCGGATGTTTCGTCGCCGCCGGAACGGACAAGTGAGGGGCACATGGCTTCGCGTCCGTCGCGCATCCCGCCGCTCCTGCGCCAGCTCACGGGCGCGGATCGCCTCGGGCTCGGCGCCGCGGCGAAGTCGAAGCGCTCCTCCCGGCTGCGACCGCGGACGGCGGACGAGGAGGCCGACCGCGTCGTCGGCTCGATCTGCCCGTACTGCGCCGTCGGCTGCGCCCAGAAGGTCTACGTCAAGGACGAGAAGGTCACCCAGGTCGAGGGCGACCCGGACTCGCCGATCTCACGTGGCCGCCTCTGCCCGCGCGGCTCGTCGTCGCGCTCCCTCGTGACCTCCCCGACGCGCGCGACGAAGGCTCTCTACCGCGCGCCCCACGCGACCGATTGGGAGGAGATCGACCTCGACCGCGCCGTCGACATGATCGCCGACCGCGTCATCGACACCCGGCGGCGGACGTGGGAGGAGACCGACGAGGACGGCTCGACCCTCCGGCGCACCCAGGGCTTCGCGCACCTCGGCGGCGCGACCCTCGACAACGAGGAGAACTACCTCATCAAGAAGGGCTTCTCGGCTCTCGGCGCGATCGCGATCGAGAACCAGGCCCGCATATGACACTCCTCCACGGTCCCCGGTCTGGGGACCTCGTTCGGGCGCGGCGGCGCCACCACGTTCCAGCAGGACCT
>NZ_JBLKKY010000100.1:0-10822 GCF_059438195.1 Paraconexibacter sp. | reverse complement strand
CTCGAACCCGCGACCTCCGGCGTGACAGGCCGGCGCTCTAACCAACTGAGCTACGCCCCCGTGCAGACGGGACGCGAAGTATGGCACGCGCGGGGCTCGGACGGCGCGCTGGCGATGGGGCGGCGCGGGAGGCCGGTCTGCGAGGCTCCACGGCGATGAGCCGCATCGCGCCGATCACGTTCGCCGGAGGGACCCTCGACCGCGCCGCGGAGCGGCGGCACGACGCCGCGGCCCTCGCCGACGCGCTCGCGCATCCGCAGGCGCGGGCGGTCGTCGTCGGGGATGCGGGCGTCCTCGTCGACGGGGAGCTGCCGCCACCCGGACGCGATGCGTGGGAGACGCCCGAGGGCGGGCCGGCGCGCCGGGCGGCGCGCGTCCCGCTCGACGGGCGTGCGCTCGTCGGGACGAGCGGGCCGGACGGGCAGATGCAGCCGGATGCCGCGCCGCTGCTGCTCGGCATCGAGCCGGACGGGGCTCCGCTCCTCGCCGCGGAGGCGACGGACGACGACGCGCTCGTCGACCTGCGCGCGGCGGCGGCCGTCCTCTCGCCGGAGGAGTCGGGGCTCCTCGCCTACGCGCAGAGCATGCGGCACTGGCACCGCACGCACCGGTTCTGCGGGACGTGCGGCAAGCCGACGTTCTCGCGCGAGGCGGGGCACATGCGGGAGTGCGAGGAGGGCCACCAGGTCCACCCGCGCACCGACCCCGTCGTCATCATGCTCGTCACCGACGCGGAGCGCGACCGCGTGCTCATGGGCCGCCAGCCGGCGTGGCCCGCGAACCGGTGGAGCGCGCTCGCCGGGTTCATCGAGCCGGGCGAGTCGCTCGAGACGGCGGTCCGGCGAGAGGTCGCCGAGGAGGCGGGCATCGAGGTCAACGGGGTCCGCTTCCGGGCCTCGCAGCCGTGGCCGTTCCCGGCGTCTCTCATGATCGGCTGCGAGACGGACTATGCGGGCGGCGAACCGCGGACCGCGGACGACGAGCTCGAGGCGGTCCGATGGTTCACGCGCGGGGAGCTGCTCGCGGCCGAGGCGGGCGACGAGGCGGCCCCGCTCCTCCTCCCGCCGTCGATCGCGATCGCGCGGCACCTCATCGACGCCTGGCTGGCGGACGGGCGCTGAGGGCGGCGCGGGCCCCGCGCCGCGCCGCGAACGCCCGCACCTCCACGAACGTCGATCGTCACCCCCCTGGCGGGGTGAGGATCGACGTTCGACCCGCCCGGGGGTGCAGATCGACGTTCGACCCGCGTCCGCGCCCGCGCCACGCGCCCGCGCCCCCACCGGCACGGGTCGACGCCCGAAGAACGGCGCGTTACGCTGGAACCCGTGTCGCTCGTCGGGCCCCCGCCGCCCCCGCTCCTCGCGCGGAACCCCTTCGGGAAGATGGCGCTCGACCTACGGGACGAGCGCCGCGCCGAGGTCCCCTACCCACCTGGGGCGACGAGCCCCAGCCTCGCGCGGACGCAGCACTTCGCCCGCGATCCGCTCGGAGTCCTCCTCGACGCCTACTCCCGCTACGGCCCCGTCTTCACGCTGCGGATCTTCCACGGCAACGTCGTCTTCGCGCTCGGCCCCGAGGCGAACCACCACATCCTCGTCTCGCACGCCGACAACTTCTCGTGGCGCGAGGGGCACATGGCCGACCTCCTCCCGCTCCTCGGCGACGGCCTCCTCACGATCGACGGAGACTTCCACCGCCGGTCGCGCAAGATCATGCTCCCGGCCTTCCACAGCGAGCGCATCCGCGCCGCCCACGCGACGATGGCCGAGGAGGTCGAGCGCGCGCTCCCCCAGATCCGCCCGGGGACGACGGTCGACGTCAACCACTGGACGCGCGAGCTCGCGCTGCGGATCGCGATGCGCGCGCTCTTCGGCCTCGACCCGGACCGCTCCACGCGCGATGTCGACGCGGCCGCCGAGTTCGAGCACGCCCTCGGCTTCTACGGCCGCGACTACTCGCTGCAGGTCCTCCGCGGACCGCGGACGCCCTACGCGCGCATGATGCTCGCGCGCAAGCGCCTCGACGCGGTGATCCACGGCGAGATCACCCGGCGCCGGCGGACGGGCGAGCGCGGCGACGACGTCCTCTCGCTCCTCCTCGACGCCGAGGACGAGGACGGCAGCCGCCTCTCCGACGCGCACGTCC
The DNA here is from genome assembly GCF_059438195.1 of Paraconexibacter sp. Taxonomy (NCBI): domain Bacteria; kingdom Bacillati; phylum Actinomycetota; class Thermoleophilia; order Solirubrobacterales; family Paraconexibacteraceae; genus Paraconexibacter; species Paraconexibacter sp. The sequence goes on along the minus strand of NZ_JBLKKY010000100.1, from coordinate 8,677 downwards.
GCGACGAGGTGATGACGCTCCTCTTCGCCGGCCACGACACGACGACCTCGACCGTGTCGTTCCTCTTCCACGAGCTCGCGCGCGACCCCCAGGCCCGCACGCGCCTGCGCGACGCCCTCGCGCAGACGAGCGACCCGAACCTGGGCGCCGCCGAGCTCGACCGCGTCATCGACGAGACGCTGCGCATGTACCCGGCCGCCTGGATCGGGCCGCGCCGCTCGGTCGCGACCTTCGAGCTCTGCGGCCGCCGGGTGCCGGGCGGCGTCCCGGTCAGCTACTCCTCGTGGGCGAGCCACCACCTCCCCGACGTGTGGGACTCACCGAGCGAGTTCCGCCCCGAGCGCTTCGCCCCCGGCGGCGAGGTGAGCCGCCTCCCGAAGGGAGCGTACGTCCCCTTCGGCGGCGGCTCGCGCACGTGCATCGGGATGCGCTTCGGCCAGGCCGAGATCCGCGTCATCGTCCGCGCGCTGATCGAGCGCGTCGACCTCGACCTCGTCCCCGGCTTCCGCCTCGAGATCAGCCAGACGCCGACGATCGGCCCGGCGAAGGGCCTCCCGATGCGGGTGCGCACCGCGCCGGGGACCTGACCGCCCGGCCCGCGCGGCTACGATCGCGTCCGTGTCCGAGGACGCCACCCGCCCGGCGGTCGACGTCGTCGTCCCCGTCGCGGGGGACGCCGCGCTCGTCCGCGCGGTCCTCGGCCGCCTCGACGCGCTCGCGCTCCGGGACGGCGACACGGCGACGGTCGTCGACAACCGCGGGACGGGCGTCGACGACGAGCGCGTCCTCGCCGCGACCGACGTCCACACCTCGTACTACGCCCGCAACGCCGGCGCCGCGCGAGGGAGCGCCCCGTGGCTCCTCTTCCTCGACGCCGACGTCGAGCCGCCCGCGGACCTCGTCGACCGGCTCCTGGGGACGGCGCCCGCCGAGCGCTGCGGGGTCCTCGCCGGCGGCGTCGTCGACTCGGACCCCGGCCCGGGCGGGCCGGCCGCCGAGCGCTACGCCCACCTGCGCTCGGCGATGAGCGAGGCGACCGTCCTCTCGGAGGACCGCGGCGACTTCGGTTTCGCGCAGACGGCGAACTGCGCGGTCCGTCGCGCGGCGTTCGAGGCCGTCGGCGGCTTCCGCCCGGACGTCCGCTCCGGCGGCGACGCCGACCTCTGCTTCCGCCTGCGCGCCGCGGGCTGGACGCTCGAGCCGCGACCCGAGGCCGCCGTCGTCCACCGCAATCGCACGACGGTCCGCGCGATGCTCGCCCAGCGCTTCCGCCACGGGACGGGGGCCGCGTGGCTCGCCCGCGAGCACCCGGGCGCGCTCCCCGCCCGCCGCTGGCCCGGGCTCGCGTGGTGGGCGACGCGGCGCGCGGGGCACGGCCTGCTGGCGCTCGCGCGCGGCGACCGCGACGAGGCGCTCCTCGGCCTCCTCGACGGCCCGGCGGTCTGGGCGTTCGAGCTCGGCCGCCGCATCCCGAACCGCGAGCTGCGGCGCCTCCGCCCCTCCCGCGGGCGGTGAGTGTCGATCTGCCGACGCATCGTGTCGGCAGATCGACACTCACCGGGGGCAGGTCAGTACGCGCGGCGGCGGCCGATCCACGTCCGCAGCCCGGGGACGCCGAGCGCGGCGAGGCGCATCCGCTCGCCGCGGGTGAGCGGGCGGATCTCGGCGACCTGGGCCCAGGTCGAGCGCGCGCCCTCGGCATCGCCCTCGCGGGCGAGACCGGCGGCGAGCGCCGCGAGGTCGGCGGCGCGGACCTGCTCGACGGTCTCGGGGTCGACGAGGTCGGCGTGCGCGGCGTGGACGGCGATCTGCGCGCGGGCGAGCCGCGCGACGTCGGCGGTGAGCCCGCCGGCGTGGCGGCGGTAGCGGATGCGCGCGTCCGGGACGCACAGCGCGTCGAACCCTCCGCGGGCGAGGCGCAGCCACAGCTCCCAGTCCTCCGCCACCCGGACCGGACCCGGGAAGCCCCCGACCTCGGCGAGCGCCTCCGTGTGGAGGACGACGCTCGACGTCGGCACCGGGTTCGAGGAGTAGAGCGACCTCGCGAGCTCCGAGGCCGCCTGCCGGCCCGGCTCGGGCTGGTCCCATCGCTCGCCGGTCTCGAGGCCGTCGGCCCCGATGACGGTCGCCCGCCCGAACGACCAGCCGACGTCCTCGACCCCGGTCGCCTCGAGCGCCGTGAGATGCGCGGCGAGCGTCCCCGGCAGCCACGTGTCGTCCGAGTCGCACAGCGCGACGAGGTGGACGTCCTCCTCGATCGCCGCGAGACCCTCCGCGCGCGCCTGCGCCGGTCCGCCGGAGACCTCGCGCCGCAGCAGCTCGACGCCCTCGGCGAGATGGTCCGGATCGAGAGCGAGCGGCGGGTCCGACCCGTCGTCGACGACGACGATGCGGTCCGGCCGCGGGCTCTGCCGCAGGAGGCCGTCGAGGGTCTCGGGGAGGTACGGCGCGAAGCCGTGGACGGGGACGATGACGCCGACGCGCACCCGCCCGACTCTACGCCGCCGCGCGCCGCCCCGCCGTTACGATGCCCGGCATGACTGAGGAGAGGGTCCGAGTCGACATCGCCGATCACGTCGCCACGGTGACGATGGTCCGCGCCGACAAGCACAACGCGCTCGACGAGCACATGTTCCGCGGCCTCCAGGACGCCGTCGATCAGGTCACCGGTGACCCGTCGGTCCGCGCGGTCGTCCTGCGCGGCGAGGGGAAGAGCTTCTGCTCCGGCCTCGACTTCCCGAGCTTCTTCGGCGAGGGCGCGATGCCCATGGACGAGGTCATCGTGCGTGAGCCCGACCGCCTCGCGAACTTCGCGCAGCGGGTCGCCGCCGACTGGGCCGACGTCCCGGCGCCCGTCATCGCCGCGCTGCACGGCAACGTCTTCGGCGGCGGCGCGCAGATCGCGCTCGGCGCCGACATCCGGATCGCGGCGCCGGACATCCGCATGTCGATCATGGAGATCAAGTGGGGCCTCATCCCCGACATGGGGATCACCCAGTCCCTGCCCCGGCTCGTGCGGATGGACGTCGCGAAGGAGCTCACGTACACCGGGAGGATCGTGAACGGCGCCGAGGCGCAAGAGGCCGGCCTCGTCACGCGCGTCGCCGACGACCCGCACGCCGCCGCGCTCGAGCTCGCGCGCGAGATCGCCTCGAAGTCGCCGGACGCCGTCCGGCGGGCGAAGACGCTCTACAACGAGTCGTGGGTCGGCGGCCTCTCGCCGAAGGACGGCCTCGTCCTCGAGACCGAGCTGCAGCGCGAGCTCCTGGCGTCGCCGAACCAGATGGCCGCCGTCAAGGCGGGCCTCTCGGGTGAGCCTGCCGAGTACGTCGATTCGACGCCGCCGCAGGTCCCGCTCCCCGGGCGCGAGACGGTCAGCTGAGGAGCTGATCGGCGGGGGCGTCGTCGTCCGTGAGGACGCCGGCGCCGTCCGCCAGCCGCTCGACCTCCGCGCGCGAGAGCACCTGCGCGTCCTCGGCGACCGGACGGAACGACGGCGGGATCGGACGGTCGCTGCCGACGAGGACGAAGTTCCCCTCGCGGTCGACGCCGTCACGGACGAGGACGAGGTGCGGGAAGGCCTCGAGGAGCGTCGCCGCCTCGGCCCGGAGGAGGTCGAGCGCGCCGCGGTCGATGAGGTTGAGGGCGTAGACGCCGCCGGGGCGCAGGACGCGGCGGACCTCGTCGAGCCACTCGATCGTCGTGAGGTGCCACGGCACCGACCGGCTGCTGAACGCATCGCCGACGACGACGTCCGCCGACGCCGGCGCCAGTCCGCGCATCGTCCCGCGCGCATCGCCGACCTCGACCCGGAGATCTCGCGAGGTCTCGAGGCCGAGGCGGTCCCGGTTGAGATCGACGATCTCGCCGTCGACCTCGAGGACGCGGGAGGTGGAGCGCGGGTGGGTGGCGTCGAGCCAGCGGGGCAGGGTGAACCCGCCGCCGCCGACGAACACGGCGTCGACGGGGGCGCCGCCCGGCGCCGTCGCGTCGATCGCCTCCGCGATCCAGCGCACGTAGGGGAACTCGAGATGGCGCGGGTCGTCGAGGTCGACGTAGGAGTGGCGGAGGTCGTCGAGGACGAGCAGCCGCCCGCCTGCGCGGTCGGGGTCCACCTCGACGCGCGCGCAGTGGTAGGTGCTCTCCGCGTCGCACGGGGTGCCGACCACCGCCGTGCTCGCGCCGAGCAGGACGGCGACGACCGCGGCGCCGGCCCCCGCCCGCGCGGTCGAGAGCCCGGCGCGGACCGAGAGGACGATGCCGGCCGCGACGAGCCCGCCGCCCACGGCGACGACGCTCGTCGTCACCGGGAGGAGCGGGACGAGGACGAAGCCCGTGCCGAACGTCCCGGCGAGCGCGCCCGCGGTCGCCCACGCCGAGAGCCGGCCGTAGACGGTCCCGCTCACGCGGAGGTCGCGGAGCTGGAGGCGCGCCACCGCGGGCGTCACCGCGCTGAGGACGGCGGCCGCGGGCAGGAGGGCGATGAGCGTGACGACGAGCGCGCCCGCGTCGCCGGAGTCCTCGACGCCGGGGCCCATCGCCCGGACGAGCGGGACGGTGAGGAGCGCGAGGACGCCGCCGGTGAGGACGAGCGCGGCGAGGAGCGCCCGCGGGTTCGTGCGGTCGGCGATGCGTCCCCCGACCGCCGAGCCGACCGCGATCCCGGCGAGCACGACCCCGATGATCGAGGTCGTCGTCTCGAGCGTGAGGCCGACGTACGGGGCGAGGAGGCGGATGCCGAGGATCTCGAGGACGAGAACCGCGCCCGACGTCGCGAAGACGAGCGCGGCGGCCCCGGCGGGCGGGAGCGACGCCCCGGGCGCAGAACGGGCGTCGTCGGGGTGGGCGGCCACGGCGACAGCGTACGGCGGGATGAAAGGATGCGGCGCATGTTCGCCGTCTCCGCCGTCCGCGCCACCCCCGACGACCCCCTCGCCGGCCTCGAGCTCGGTGAGCGTCCCGAGCCCGAGGCCCCCGACGGGTGGGTGACGGTGGACGTGAAGGCGGCGACGCTCAACCACCACGACCTCTGGTCGCTGCGCGGCGTCGGCCTGCCCGAGGAGCGCATGCCGATGATCCTCGGCTGCGACGCGGCGGGCATCGGGCCCGACGGCGAGGAGGTCATCGTCCACGCGGTCATCGCGAGCCCCGACTGGGTCGGCGACGAGACGCTCGACCCGAAGCGCTCGCTCCTCTCCGAGGTCCACCAGGGGACGTTCGCCGAGAAGGTCGTCGTGCCGCGGCGGAACCTCGTCCCCAAGCCGAAGGAGCTCTCGTTCGAGGAGGCGGCCTGCCTGCCGACCGCGTGGCTCACCGCCTACCGCATGCTCTTCACGCAGGGCGGGCTCGTGCCGGGGACGACCGTCCTCGTCCAGGGCGCGGGCGGCGGCGTCGCGACCGCGCTCACCGTGCTCGCGAAGGCGGCGGGGATCCGCGTGTGGACGACGAGCCGCTCGGAGGAGAAGCGCGCGCGGGCGCTCGAGCTCGGCGCGGACGCCGCGTTCGAGTCGGGCGCGCGCCTGCCGGAGAAGGTCGATGCCGTCATGGAGACGGTCGGGAAGGCGACGTGGAGCCACTCCATCAAGTCGCTGAAGCCGGGCGGGAAGGTCGTCATCAGCGGCGCGACGTCGGGCGACCGGCCGGACGCCGCCGAGCTCACGCGGATCTTCTTCCTCCAGCTCCAGGTCGTCGGCTCGACGATGGGGACGCGCGACGAGCTGGAGCGGCTCGTGCGCCTGTGCGTCGAGCGCGACGTCCGTCCGATCATCCACGCCACGATGCCGCTCACCGAGGCCCGTGACGGGTTCGCTCAGATGGCGGAGGGCGACGTGTTCGGGAAGATCGTCTTCACGCGGTAGACCGCGCGGGGGCGGGCGCGGGCGGCACGGCCCGAGGGGACCGTGCCGCCGCTGACGCCGTCGGGCCTAGAGGCCCATGGAGCGGCCGACGAGCTCCTTCATGATCTCGTTCGTGCCGGCGTAGATGCGGTTGACGCGGGCGTCGGCCCACAGCTCGCTGATCTTGTACTCCGTCGTGTAGCCGTAGCCGCCGAAGAGCTGGACGCAGTGGTCGGTGACCTCGGAGAGGAGATCGGTCGTCCAGTACTTCGCCTGCGCCGCCTCCTGGACGGTGCACGTGCCGTCGACGTAGCGCTGGATCGTGCGGTCGATCCAGCAGCGCGAGAGGTCGATCTTCGTCTGCAGCTCGGCGAGGACGAAGCGCGAGTTCTGGAACGAGCCGATCGGCTTGCCGAACGCCTTGCGCTCCTTCACGTACTCGAGCGTCATCTCGAGCGCCGCCTCGGCGGCGGCCATCGAGCTCACCGCGAGGCCGAGGCGCTCGGGGATGAGGTGGGCCATGAGCTGCGGGAAGCCCGTCCCCTCCTCGCCGAGGAGGTTCTCGACCGGGATCTGACAGTCGTTGAAGAAGAGCTCGGCCGTGTCGTTGGCGTGCTGGCCGCGCTTGTGGATCTGCTTGCCGCGCTCGAAGCCCGGCGAGTCCCGCTCGATGACGCACATCGAGAGGCCGCGGTGCGGGTCGTCGCCGGTCCGCACCGCGGTGACGACGAGGTCGGCGTTGATGCCGTTCGAGATGAACGTCTTGGCGCCGTTGATGATGTAGTGGTCGCCGTCGCGCTTCGCGCGCGTCGAGATCGCCGAGAGGTCGGAGCCGGTGCCCGGCTCGGTCATCGCGAGGGCGAGGATGAGCTCGCCGGAGGCGACGCCCGGGAACCAGCGCTCCTTCTGCTCGTCGGTCGCCGCGGCGCGCAGGTACGGGAGCCCGAGGTCGTGGTGGACGGTCGGGCCCATCCACGAGGACTGCACGCACGCGTAGGCGGCCTCCTCGGCGAGGACGGCGTTGAAGCGCCAGTCGTCGACGCCCGAGCCGCCGTACTCCTCGTCGACGGCCATGGCGAGGAAGCCGTACTCGCCGGCCTTCGTGAAGAGGTCGCGCGAGACGATGTGGTCCTCCTGCCACTTCTCGTGGTTGGGGACGACCTCCGCCTGCAGGAAGCGGCGGAAGCTCTCGCGGTAGTCGTCGTGGATGTCCTCGAAGAGGGGGCGACGGGCGCCGGGGGCGGTCGTGACGGCCATGATGGTCCTTACGGTCGAAGCGACGGGGGAGACGATTGTGACGGGTGCGTCACGAATCGGCGTCGCGACGGACGGCCGTCGTCATGGGCGCTGAGGGACTCGAACCCCCGACCCCCTCGTTGTAAGCGAGGTGCTCTCGCCATCTGAGCTAAGCGCCCGCGTCCGGGAACCGGAAGCGTACGCCCTCCGGCGCGCCCGTAGCATCGCCGGTCATGGATCTCGGGATCGATGGAAAGGTCGCGCTCGTCACCGGCGGCTCGTCCGGACTCGGGCGCGCCGTCGCCACCGCGCTCGCCGCCGAGGGCGCGCGCGTCGCGCTCACCTCGCGCTCGCGCGAGCGCGCCGAGGAGACGGCGGCCGCGATCGGCGCCTCGGGCTTCGTCTGGGACAGCGCGGACGACCACACGGCGGAAGGCCTCGTCGAGGACGTCGAGCGGGCGCTCGGCGCCCCGGTCGAGATCGCCGTCCTCAACACCGGCGGGCCGCCGCCCGGACCGCCGCTCTCGCACGACCGCGCCGCATGGGAGGCCGCCTACCGGCAGCTCGTCCTCGGCCCGCTCGCGCTCGTCCACCTGCTCGTGCCGGCGATGCAGGAGCGCGGCTGGGGCCGCGTCCTCAACTGCGTCTCGACGGCCGTCCGCGAGCCGATCCCGCCGCTCGTCCTCTCCAACGCCCACCGCGCGTCGATGATCACGACGTTCAAGACGATCGCCCGCGACGTCGCCGCCGACGGCGTGACGCTCAACAGCCTCCTCCCCGGCCGGATCGCGACCGAACGGCTCACCCAGCTCTACGGCTCGCCGGAGGGCGTCGAGGAGATGGCGAAGGCGGAGATCCCCGCCGGGCGGGTCGGCACGGTCGAGGAGTTCGCGGCCGCGGCCGCGTTCCTCTGCTCGGCGCCGGCGTCGTACATCACGGGCGAGACGCTCGCGGTCGACGGCGGGTTGACGCGGTCGGTGTTCTGAAGGGCGGGCGTGGGGCGCCTATGATGGTCGCCCGGCCCCCATGGTCTAGTGGTCAGGACGCCTCCCTTTCAAGGAGGAGATCGCGGGTTCGAACCCCGCTGGGGGTATGAATGCGATCCGCGGCGCGCGAGGCGACGCGCCGCTGGTGGTGGCGCCGGGCCGCGACGTTCAACCGCACGCCGCTATCGGCCACCCGTCCGCCTCGCGTCAGGCATCCGTCCCGACCACGTGCGAACATGCGTTCGCATGGCAAAGCCTGAAAAGAGGCGCGCTGCCCGCGAGCTTCGCGAAGCAGGCATGTCGGTGAAATCGATCGCGCGTGAACTCGGCGTCGCGCAGTCGTCCGTGAGCGTGTGGGTCCGAGACGTCGCGCGCCCCGCCGCGATATCGCCCGCACCGGGCGCCCTCGCACTTCCCCGGATGCGGCGCCTCCCCGTCTGGTCGACTCCCGCGACGCGGCGGTGCGCGAGGTGCAAGGCGACGCGGCCCGACGTCCTCTTCGGACGGACGCGATACGGGCGGCAGAGCTGGTGCCGCGCCTGTTTCCGCGCCCATGCGCGCGACCGCGGTCAAGCGCATCGCGATCAGGTCACCGCATCGAAGCTGCGGCGACGGGCG
>NZ_JBLKKY010000099.1:0-10854 GCF_059438195.1 Paraconexibacter sp. | reverse complement strand
CGCGCCGACCCGCTCGAGGGCCGCGGCGAGGCGGTCGATGTTGCGCCCGGTCGGGCCGGGGACGACGGTGATGGTGTCGGGGGCCTCGTCCTCGAGGAGGAGGTGCTCCACCCCGGCATCGTCGAGAGCGCGGACGAGCGCGGTGACGTCGGCGTCGAAGTCGCGAGCGTGCATGGCGCGAGGCTAGGGGCTGCGACGGTGCGCGTCACCCCTCGCAATGCGGCTGTCAGCAGGGGTTTCGCTACCCGTCGTCTGCGGACTCCTCCAGCTCCCGCTCGACCTTCGTCCTGCGGTCCGCGATCGAGATGACCCCATCACGATGCGCGCCTTCCCGCCGGTCGCGTCGACGATCGCCGCCGTGACCGTCCCCGGCGCGGCGCCTCGAGTACACGGTCATCGGCGACGTCGTCAACACCGCGGCGCGGCTCGAGGGCGCGACGAAGGACGCGGGCGTCGAGATCCTCGTCGCCGACGCGACCCGGCAGCGGCTCACGCGGCGCCACGACGATCTCGTCTTCCACGGCAACGTCCCGATCAGGGGACGCCAGGCCGATGTCGCGGCGTACCGCTTGGACGGGATGCACGACGCGAGTCCCCGGTGAGGACCGGGCCGCCCGACCGGCCGTTCGGCGGTCCCCGGGTCACCTTCGTCGCCGGCGCCCCCGCGCGAGGTCAGCGGCCGTGCGGCTGACGCTCGACGTGGGCCCGCCGCCCGTAGAGCTCGCGGCGGACGAGGTCCTCGACGTCGTCGGCGACGAAACGCGGTGCGGAGGCCTGCTCGCACGCGCGCGACCACCCGCCGAAGAGCACGGTGATCGCGAGATGCGACGGAAGGAGTTCGGAGCCGTGAGCCATGCGGAACCGGCGGTAGGCCGTGGCCGAGAGGTCCTCGGGGGCGACGCCGGACACCGCAGCCGCCGCGCGGAGGGCCGCGAGCGCGGCGTCCCGTGTCGGAGGCGGGTGGGCCATCCTGCGACTCTAGGCGCAGCGCCGCTCCGCGACATCCGCAGTTCCCCCTGATCGTGGAGGCGCCGAGGACCCCGCCGTCACGGGGGACGGCGGCGGGCGGCGCGTGCACGACGACGCGAACCGGGGTTCATGTGGTCGTGAGCCCCTCAGCACCTGGCATCCCCTCCCCCGGCGACGTCGCCGCCGCGACGAGGACGGCCGCCGCCATGACGGCGATGAACGCCGGCGCCGGCGCGGGGCGCCTCGTCGGCGCGCTGCGCGGCGACGGCCGCGCCGGCCGCAACCTGGCGATGGCCTGGAGCACCGACGCGGCGCTGCGAGCGGCGGGCGTGACGGTGGACGTCGTCCGCGGCCGTGAGCATCTCGACGCGCCGCGCCCGGCCGTCTTCCTCATGAACCACCAGAGCGAGCTCGACCCCCTCGTCGCCGGCTCGCTCATCCGTCGCGACACGACGGCGACGGGCAAGAAGGAGGCGAAGCTCGATCCGCGCGCCGGGTTCCTCGGATGGATGCTCGACGTCGTGCACTTCGACCGCCGCGACAGCGCGGCGGCGCGTGCGGCGGTGGAGCGGCTCGAGGACCTGGTGCGCGCCGGACGGTCCGCGCTCGTCGCGCCCGAGGGGACGCGATCGCCCGGCCGTGAGCCGCTGCCCTTCAAGAAGGGCGCGTTCCACCTCGCGATGAACACGGGCGTGCCGGTCATCCCGATCGTGATGCGCAACTGCGGCGAGCTCATGCCGCGAGGCTCGATGACGATGCGGCCGGGCACCGTCGAGGTCGTGGTGCTGGAGCCGATCGACACGTCCGGCTGGACCCCGGAGACGCTCGGCGAGCAGGCCGAGGCGGTCCGGCAGCTCTACGTCGAGACGCTCGAGCGCTGGCCGGGCCCGTCGACGCGCCCGCGATGACGGCCGCCGGCCGTCCCGTCGAACGGGATCGGCTGCTCGTCCGGCGGACCGCAAGCGGGCGACGGGGGTCGAACCCGCGACCTTCGGCTTGGGAAGCCGACGCTCTGCCAACTGAGCTACACCCGCGCTTGCGTGGGCCAGCATAGCGCGTGCGCGACGGCGCGAGCGAAGCCCTCGCGGGGGTCCGTCACGCGCCCGGACGCCGCTGGCGGGTCTGCGCGCAGCCCGGACGGTCTACCCTGAATCCGTGTCGCGTCCCGCCGTGCCCGTCGCCGTCATCGTCGTCTCCGCGCTCCTCGTCGGGCTGCTCGTCTACGGGGTCGCCGCGTCCGGAGGGACCTCGACGACGCTCGACGACGGGGTGAAGAGCGGGGAGTTCCGCGAGGCGCCGCAGACGGATCTGAGCCGGCCGCTCCTCGACGGCGGCGAGGCGCGCCTCGACGACTACGCCGGGAAGGTCGTCGTCCTCAACTTCTGGGCGTCCTGGTGCGACCCGTGTCGTGACGAGGCCCCGGTGCTCCAGTCGGCCCACGAGCGGCTCCAGCGCGCCGATGCGGGGACGGTCCTCGGCGCGACGCACACGGATGCGAGCGCGGACTCCAAGGCGTTCGAGGAGGAGCTCGGGCTGGAGTTCCCCTCGGTCCGCGACGTCGATCTCGAGCTCTACCAGGCGTACGGCGGCACGGGAGTGCCCGAGACGTTCGTCATCGACCGCGAGGGGCGCGTCGTCGCGCTGTCGCGCGGGCAGGTCAACGAGGAGTTCCTCCAGCGAGCGCTCGACGACCTCGGGGTGCCCCGATGAGGACGCTCGCGCGACTCGTCGCGCTGCTCGTCGCGGCGGCCCTCGCCGCTGCCGGCGCGGGCGCCGCGCCGGCGACCGCGCAAGAGCGCGAGACCTCGCCGTCGATCTCCGAGCCCCGGGACGCGGCGCCGTCGGTCGAGTCGAGGACCTCGCTCATCGACATCGAGGACGAGGTGATGTGCGTGTCGTGCAACGTCGCGCTCAACATCGCCGAGTCGCCGCAGGCGGATGCGCAGCGCCGCGAGATCCAGCGGCTCGTCGACGAGGGGCTCACGAAGGACGAGGTGAAGGATCGCCTCGTCGCCGAGTACGGGAGCAACGTGCTCGCGCTGCCGGAGGACGACGGCTTCGGCGCGGCGGCCTACGTCGTGCCGATCGCGGTCGGCGCGCTCCTCGTCGCGGGCCTGCTCGTCCTCGTCCCGCGGTGGCGGCGACGCGCGACCGCAGCGCCCGGGCTCTCGTCCGCCGGCGGCGCGGCGCCGTCCCCCGCCGGACCCGATGACGAGACCGAGCGGCGCCTCGACGCCGAGCTCGCGCGCTTCGACCGGTGATCGGCGACGTCTTCGTCCTCGCCCAGGTGAACGAGGCCGACACGACGGTCCTCGCGGCGTTCGCCGTCGGGTTCGTGTCGTTCATCAGCCCGTGCGTGCTGCCGCTCGTGCCCGGTTACCTCTCGGCGGTGAGCGGCCTGTCGCTCTCCGACATCCGCACGCGCGACCAGGGTCTCGCCCGGGTCGTGTGGCCGGCGGTCATCTTCTGCCTCTCGTTCACGGTGATGTTCGTCGCCCTCGGCATGACGGCGACCGGGCTCGGCTCGACGCTGCGCGAGAACGACCAGCTCCTCAACCGCCTCGCGGGCGGGACGATCATCGCGATGGGGGTCTTCTTCCTCCTCACCCCCTTCATCACGCGGCTCAACCAGGAGTGGCGTCCCGAGGCACTGATGCACCGGGCCGGGACCGGCGGGCCGGTCGTCGCGGGCCTCGCCTTCGCGGTCGCCTGGACCCCCTGCGTCGGGCCCACCCTCGCGTCCATCCTCGCGGCGGCGTCGACCTCGGACACGGTGAGCCGCGGCGGCGTCCTCCTCGCCTTCTACTCGCTCGGCCTCGCGGTGCCGTTCCTCCTCACCGCCGTCGCGTTCGACAAGGCGACCGCCGTCTTCCGCTGGCTGCGAGACCACTACCTCGTCATCACCGCCGTGAGCGGCGTCATCCTCATCGGGATGGGCTTCCTCATCCTCACGGGCGAGATGAGCCGGCTCAACCGCGAGGCGCAGGACCTCCTCGAGTCCGTGGGCCTCGACTTCATCTACTCGCTGTAGCCGCGCGAGCGCGCCGGGCAGGGCGTCCCCTCCGGCGTGAGTGTGGATTCACCCGGCGCTCCGCCCGGTGAATCCACACTCACGCGTCGGTACGCCTCCCGCAGACGCTCGAGGGCGACGGCATCCGGGTCCTCGTGGTGGACGCGGGCGGTGAGCCAGCCGTCGGCGGCCGCGTCGGCATCGCGTCTCGCGTCCTCCAGGCGGACCTCCGGATCATCGTGGTACGGGCCGTCCGCCTCGATCGCCAGCCTCAGGTCGGGCAGACAGAGATCGAACCGGACCACCCGCCCACAGGCGAGAACGACGCGGTGGTTGCGCGCCGAGTCGGGCAGCCCGGCGCGGGCGGCGAGGTTCGCGACCCGTTCCTCGAGCGCCGTCTCCGAGGCGCCGACGATCACCGCCCTACGCGCGTGCAGCTCGCGGATCGCGACGATCCCCCTCTCGCCGTCGTGCCGCTCGACGACGGCGCACACCTCGTCGAGATCGAGCAGGCCGTGGTGCACGAAGCCTCGCCAGACCCGCTCGGCCTCGTCCGGCCCGTCGATCGCTGCGACATCGAGGACGGCTCGAGCGGGACGCAGACACGCCAGGCCGTCGACCGACGTCCTCTCCACAGCCGGGACGACGAGACGTCGCATCCGCACGCCGCGCGGCCGCGGCTGAGCGTCGGGCGGGACGACGACGACCGTCCGGTCGGCCCGTCGCGCCGCCACGGCCCCGAGCGCGACCGCGGCACTGCGCCCGCCCAGCAGCGCGCCCTCACCGGCGGCGAGGACGTCGGCCCAGAACCGCGCGACCGGAGCGAGCGACCTCTGACCCACGGCGTACACGCCTGCGTGGACCACATGGAGATGCCCCGCCCGGATCCGCGCGTCGATGACGTCGGCCGAGATGCCGGCGGCGAGCAGCTGGCGACGCGCGACGACACCGGCCTGCCGACGAGCGATGCGGGCGATCACCACTCCGACCGACTCGTCGACCCCAGCCGGGCGCCGTGAGGCGTTCGGCGCGACCCACACCTCTCTTCCCACGCGTCGAGACATCGGCGCGGAGGTTCGCCGAGACCCCTGTCACGTGTCTGTGCCGATACGGCAGAACGTCGCGGAGATTCTCCGCGCCGCGCGGTGAGTGTGGATCTACCTGGCTCACAGCCAGGTAGATCCACACTCACGCTCTGGGAGGCGGGGGCACGCCGCCCCCCCGGCGGCTACATCTGGTCCGGGGCCGCGACGCCGAGGAGGGCGAGCGACCTCGCGAGGATGCGCTGCGTCGCGACGCAGAGGGCGAGGCGGTAGGTGCGCAGGCCCTCCGGCTCGACGTCCTTCACGCGGCAGTCGCGGTAGAACGCGCTGAAGAGCTGCGCGAGCTCGAGCGCGTACGTGGCGATGCGATGGGGCGCACGGCGGTCGGCGGCCTCCTCGACGGCGTCGCCGAAGCCGAGGACCATCTTGAGCAGGTCGCGCTCGGACGGATGGAGCGCCGCGCCGATGACGAGCCCGCCGCCGACCTCGGCGAGAGCGCGGGCGACGCGGTCCTCCCCCACCTCGCGGAGCACCGACGCGATGCGGGCGTGCGCGTACTGGACGTAGTAGACGGGGTTCTCGCGCGACTGGTCGCGCGCCGCCGCGAGGTCGAGGTCCATCGTCGTGTCGTGCGAGCGCGCGAGGAGGAACCACCGCGCGGCGTCGACCCCGATCTCGTCCACGAGATCGTCGAGCGTGACGATGTTGCCCGCCCGCTTGCTCATCGCGGTGAGGTCGTCGCCGTCCTTGAGGCGGACGAACTGCATGATGAGCGGCTCGAAGTCCTCGGGCCGGCCGCCGAGCGCCTGCCACGCCGCCTGCATGCGGCCGACGTAGCCGTGGTGGTCGGCCCCCCACACGTCGACGAGGAGCTCGAAGCCGCGCTCGCGCTTCTCCTGGTGGTAGGCGATGTCGGACGCGAAGTACGTGTGCTCGCCGGTCGAGCGGCGCAGGACCCGGTCCTTGTCGTCCCCGAACTCGGTCGTGCGCAGCCAGAGCGCGCCCTCGTGCTCGTAGGAGCGGCCCTGCTCGGCGAGGACGTCGAAGGCGTGGTCGACCGCCGAGCGCCCGCTCGAGCGGGCGGGATCGGTCTCGTGGAGGGTCCGCTCGCTGAACCAGACGTCGAACTCGACCCGGAAGCGCTCGAGCGACGCCCGCGCGCTCTCGCGCATGAGCGCCACCGCCTCCGCGGTGATGCGGTCGAGATCGTCGCCGTCCGCGCCGTCGATCTGCCCCGCGAGGTCGACGACGTACTCGCCGCGGTACCCGTCCTCCGGCGGCTCCTCGCCCCGCGCCCGCGCCCGGACCGACTCGCCGAGCCGCTGGACCTGGGACCCGTGGTCGTTGACGTAGTACTCCCGCGATACCTCGTGCCCGTGGAACCCGAGGATCCGGGCGAGCGCGTCGCCGTACGCCGCGTTGCGCGTGTGCCCGACGTGGAGCGGGCCCGTGGGGTTCGCGCTCACGAACTCGACGCACACGCGCCGCGACGGAGCCGCGCCTCCCGCGCCGAACCGGTCCCCGGACGCGAGGACCCCGGCGAGCGCGCCCGCGTACCAGGCGTCGCTGAGCACGAGGTTGAGGAACCCCGGGCCGGCGACCTCGACGCGCTCGATCGCGACCCCCAGATCCGACCGCAGGCGCTCGGCGAGCTCGTCGGCGATCTCGCGCGGCGGGCGCCGCAGCGCCTTCGTGAGCACCATCGCGGCGTTCGTCGCGAAGTCCCCGTGCTCGGCCTGCTTCGGACGGTCGAGCGTCGCCTTGTCGACCGGGGCGTCGGGCGCCCCGGCGGCGACGGCGGCCGCGGCGTCGCGGACGGCGGCATGGAGATCGGCGATCGCGCTCATCGGCGCCGGAGGGTAGCGCGCCACCGGCCGGCCCCCGCCGCTGCGGCGTCAGTGGTGGTAGGGCTCGCCGGCGATGATCTTGTGCGCCCGGTAGACCTGCTCGAGGAGGACGACCCTCGCGAGCTGGTGCGGCAGCGTCATCGGCCCGAGCGAGATCCGGTGGTCGACGCCCTCGTCGAGGTCCGTGCCGAACGCCCCGCCGATGACGAAGCACAGGTCGCGGCCGCTCATCCGCCGCTCCTCGATCCAGCGCGCGAACGACTCGCTCGAGAAGGTCTCCCCGCCCGCCGCGAGGAGCGAGACGAACGCCCGCTCCGGGACCCGCCGGCGCAGCTGCTCGTCCTCGCGCACCTCGACGAGATCGAGCCGCGCGTAGCGGCGCAGCAGCTTCTCGTAGTGGGCGACGTCGTCGGCGTACGGGGGCCGCAGCCGCCCGACCGAGAGGACCGTGATGCGCATCGGCGCGCGGACCCTACCCGCCGCCGCCTCGCGCGACGGCCTCGGCGATCCCGATCCGCTCCATCGTCGTCGGGTGCGTCGAGAGGAGCGTGTGGGCGATGTCGACGGGCTCGGGGTCGCTGACGTTGCGCACCGCCGAGCGCACGCGGTAGTCGATGAAGGTCCTCTCCTCGCCGGTGAGCTCGAGCGCGTACGCGTCGGCGCGCGCCTCGATCTCGCGGCTCAGGGGGTTCGAGATCCACAGGATCGACGTCGCGATGACGGCGACCGACACCGCGAGCGCGGGAACGACGTCCGGGCCGCGCGCCCCGGTCGGCGCGAGGTGCTCCGTGAGCCGCACCGCGGCGTAGAAGCCGAACGGCGCGACGATCGCGAGGAAGATCAGCCCGGTCGGGAGGTCGTCGTAGCGCACGTGGGCGAGCTCGTGCGCGACGACGAGCCGCACCTCCTCGCGCGGGAAGCCGTCGACGAGCGTGTCGTAGAGGACGACCCTCTTCGTCGCCCCGAGACCGGCGACGTAGGCGTTCGCCGCCGTCGTCCGCTTGCTGGCGTCCATGACGAGGACGTCTCCGACCTCGACGCCCGCCTCCTCGGCGAGGGCGAGGACGTCCGACCGCAGCGGTCCCGCCGGCAGGTCCTCGAAGTCGTTGAAGAGCGGATCCACGACGAGCGGGGTCGCGAAGGTGTAGACCGCGCCCGCCGCGACGACGACCACCGCGCCGACCGCCCACCACGCCCGGGGAAGCCGTCGGCGCAGCCAGACGGCGAGCGCGAAGCCCCCGGCCGCGAGCACGGCGGAGATCGCGAGCGAGAGCGCGACGTCACCCGCCCATCCGGGCCACGAGCGCGTCACGAGACCCACGTCGATCGCCCTCTCCCGCGCGACCGCCGACAGCGGCAGCCGCACGACCTCCATCGCGAGCACGACGACGGCCCCGACGACCCCCGCGGCCAGGACCGGGCGCGCGGCCGGGAGGCGGGCCATCAGCCGCCGCGGCGGACGACGCACGAGCAGCACGAGAACGGCGAGCTGGGCCGCGAGAGCGGCCCCGTAGAGGGCGAGCTGCGGTCGCCGGTAGTCGCGCGCCCGCTCGATCTGCGCATCGCTGAAGTACGCTTCCGGGGAGACCGCGATCGGCTCGACGAGCCCGTCCTCGGGCTGCAGCACGATCACCGCGAGCCCTGCGACCGCGAACGCGAGGGCGATGGCCACCGTCACGGGGATCCGGAAGCGACCGCGGTCCATCTCCCCCACTCTCTCAGATGCTCGTCGCCGTCCTCTCCGACATCCACGGCAACCGACAGGCCCTCGAGGCGGTCCTCGACGAGTCCGCCGCCGCCGGCGTCGACGAGATGTGGTGTCTCGGGGACATCGTCGGCTACGGCGCCGACCCCGACGCGTGCTGCGCGCTCGTCCGCGAGCACGCGAACGTCTGCCTCTCGGGCAACCACGACCTCGCCGTCACGGGCGCGCTCGACACGCGCGAGTTCTCGCCGGGAGCCGCGCTCGCCGCCGAGTGGACCGCCGAGGTGCTCGCCGACGACCATCGCGCCTGGCTCTCGACCCTCATGCCGCGCGGGATGCGCGCCGGATTCGGGCTCTACCACGGGTCCCCGCGCGACGCCGTCTGGGAGTACGTCCTCTCGGCCCTCCTCGCAGAGCTGTGCCTCGACGTCATCGACGAGCGCGTCGCGCTCATCGGCCACTCCCACGTCGCGCTCGGCTTCCACCGGCCCGAGGGGGAGCCCGCGGCCGGCGAGCGCCGGGAGGCCGGTGACGTCGCCGATCTCTCCGCCGGCGAGTGGCTCCTCAACCCCGGCTCGGTGGGTCAGCCGCGCGACGGCGACCCCCGTGCGGCCTGGCTGCTCCTCGATCTCGACGAGGAGCGGGCGACCTGGCGCCGCGTCGAGTACGACGTCTCCGGCGCCCAGGCCGCGATCCGCGAAGCCCGCCTCCCCGCCTCCCTCGCCGAGCGGCTTCAGTACGGTCAGTGAGCAACACGCGTCCGACCCGATGACTCGTCTCCCCATTCTCATTCTCGCCCTGCTCGCCGGCGTGGCGGCGTCGCTCGTGCTCGCCGCCTGCGGCTCCGGCGGCGACCGCAGCGGCCTCATCCCGTCCGGGGACGCGGATCTCCTGCGCGACCGCATCTCCGCCGTCGAGGAGGCCCTCGACGAGGGCGAGTGCGAGTCGATCGGCGCGGATCTCACGGCGCTGCGCGATGCTCTCGGGACGCTCCCCTCGACCGTCGATCCCGAGCTCCGCGCCGAGCTCGAGCGCGGCATCGACAACGTCGTCGCGCTCGCTCCCGAGCAGTGCGAGGAGCCGGAGCCGACCGAGACGACCGAGACGACCGAGACCGTGCCCACCGAGACGACCGAGACGGAGACGACGCCGACGGAGACCGCGCCGCCGACGACGACGACGCAGATCCCGACGACGACCACGCCGGTCGAGCCGCCGACGACGCCGACGACGCCCGCACCCGAGAACCCGGGCGGCGTCGAGCCTCCCGGCGACCCCCAGTCGGGCGGCGTCGTCCCGCCCGCCACCGGGGAGGTGCTTCCGTGACCGAGATCCTCACCGGCCGCTACGAGCTCGGCGACCGCCTCGGCGTCGGCGGCATGTCGACCGTGCGCAGCGCGTTCGACCGGCGCCTCGAGCGGACGGTCGCCGTGAAGCTCCTCGCCGAGCACCTCGCCGAGGACGCGCAGTTCGTGTCGCGCTTCCGCCGGGAGGCGCTCGCCGCCGCGCGCCTCGTGCACCCGAACATCGTGCAGGTCTTCGACTTCGGGCTCGACGAGACGACGGGGCGCCACTACATCGTCATGGAGCGCGTCGACGGGCAGTCGGGCGCGGAGATCCTGCGCGAGCGCGGCCACCTGCCGGTCGCCGAGGCGATCGACATCGTCACCCAGGCCTGCCGCGGCCTCGACTACGCGCACCGCGGCGGCGTCGTCCACCGCGACGTCAAGCCCGGGAACCTCCTGCGCTCGCGCGAGGGCGTCGTGAAGCTCGCCGACTTCGGCATCGCCGCGGTGACCGACGAGGCGTCGATCACGCAGGTCGGCTCCGTCCTCGGCACGGCCTCCTACCTCGCGCCCGAGCAGGCGACCGGCGCCGAGGCGGGCCCGCCGGCGGACATCTACGCGCTCGGGGTCGTCACCTATCAGCTCCTCTCCGGGCGGCTCCCCTACGAAGCGTCCTCGCTCACCGAGCTGGCCCTCAAGCAGCAGCGGGAGGCCCCCGCGTACCTCCACGAGCTCGTCCGCGGCGTGCCGGCCGAGCTCTCGTACGTCGTCGACAGGGCGCTCGCCCTCGACCCCTCGGCGCGATACGGCTCGGCGGAGGAGTTCGCCGAGGCGCTCGACGCGGGCGCGCGCGGCGAGCCCGCGACGGGCGAGCAGGCCACCACGGTCGCGGCCCCCGGAACGAGCGCGACCCGCGTCGTCGGAGCGAACCCCCCGACGGAGGAGCGCGTCGTCGCGCGGCAGCCGCGTCCCCCGCGCGAGCCCAGGCACGCCC
>NZ_JBLKKY010000098.1:0-11048 GCF_059438195.1 Paraconexibacter sp. | reverse complement strand
CTCGCCGCCGCGATCGACGCGCTCGCCGTCGACCGGGCCGTCGACGGCGCCGCGCGCGGGACCGTCCACGCGGCCGGCGCGAGCGACGCGATCGAGCGCCGCGGGATCGACGCGGCCGTCGACGGCCTCGCGCGCCTCGTCGGCCGCGGCGGCGGCGAGACGCGACGGCTCCACGCCGGCCGCCTCCACGAGTACCTCCGCGACACGGCGCTCGGCCTCGCCGCCGTCGCCGTCCTCATCGTCCTCGCCGCCGTCCTCTGAGGTCCGGATGCCCCTGCTCACGCTCGCCGTCGCCGTCCCCCTCGTGCTCGCCGCGGTCCTCGCCGTGCTCCCGGCCCGGTGGCCGCGCGCGCCGTTCTTCGTCGCGCTCGCGGGCGTCGTCGTCCCGATCGCGTGCATCGCGGGCACGTGGGCGAGGTTCGACTCGGGCGACGGCCTGCAGCTCGTCGAGGAGGCCGCGTGGATCCCGAGCCTCGACGTCGCCTGGCGGCTCGCGGTCGACGGCATGTCGCTCGCGCTGGCCGGGCTCACCGTGGTGCTCTTCCTCGCCGCGCTCGTCCACGGCGTCGGGCCGCGGCCGCTCACGCGCGCGGCGGCGGCGCTCCTGCTGCTCCTCGAGGGCGCGACGCTCGCGTTCTTCCTCGCGCAGGACTTCTTCCTCTTCTACGTCGCGTTCGACGTGACGCTCGTCGCGATGTACTTCCTCATCGCGCTGTGGGGCGAGGAGCACCGCCGGTACGCGGCGCTGAAGTTCCTGCTCTACACGCTCGTCGGCTCGCTCCCCGTCCTCCTCGGGATCCTCGGGCTCGTCCTCGCCGCCGACCCGCACACGTTCGACATGCGCGTCCTCGCCGAGGAGGAGCCGATCGCCGGGGCGGGCACCGGCGCGACGCTCGCCTTCCTCGCGTTCTTCGTCGGCTTCGCGATCAAGACGCCCGTCGTCCCGTTCCACACCTGGCTCCCCGCCGCGCACGTCGAGGCGCCGACCGCCGGGAGCGTCCTCCTCGCCGGGGTCCTCCTGAAGATGGGGACCTACGGGCTCGTCCGCGTCAACCTCCAGATGCTCCCCGACGCGTTCGCCGAGTACGCGCTCCCCGTCGCGCTGCTCGGCCTCGTGAGCGCCGTCTACGGGGCCCTCGTCGCCCTTGCGCAGACCGACCTCAAGCGCCTCGTCGCCTACACGTCGGTGAACCACATGGGCTACGTCGTCATCGGCGTCGCGGCGGCCGCAGCGACGGGCGTGACCGCGGAGGCGCGCGACCTCGCCGTCGACGGCGCCGTGCTCCAGATGGTCGCGCACGGGCTCGTCACGGGTGCGCTCTTCCTCATCGCCGGCGTCGTGCAGCAGCACGCCGGGACGCGCGACCTCGGCGCGCTCGGCGGCCTCGCGCGGCCGATGCCCCTCCTCGCCGCCCTCACCGCGCTCGCGTTCTTCGCATCCCTCGGCCTCCCCGGTCTCGCCCAGTTCCCCGCGGAGCTGCAGATCCTGCTCGGGACCTTCGACGTCTGGCCCGCGGTGGCGGCTCTCGTCCCGCTCGGCATCGTCATCACCGCGGGCCTCTTCCTGCGCGCCTTCCAGGCGGCGTTCCTCGGCGAGACGCCGTCGCGGCTCTCGTCCCTGGCCGACCTCCGCGGTCGCGACCTCGCGGCGCTCGGCCTGCTCTCGGCCCTCGTCGTCGCCGTCGGCGTCTACCCGCGGATCGTCCTCGACGTCATCGACTCGGGCGCCTGGCTCCTCGGGGGCTGACCGATGACGCCGAACGGCGGCACCCTCCAGGAGGCGAAGCGCGCGGAGCGCATGATGGTCGAGGAGCTCCCGCAGCTCCTCCCCATCGGCGCCCTCACTCTCGCGGCGATCGGCGCCGTCGTCCTCGCGCTCTTCCTCCCCCGTGGCCGCCAGCGCCTCGTGGGGGCCTTCGTCGCCGCTCTCCACCTCGTGGCGGCGGGTCTCGCCGCGGTCGTGTGGCTCGAGCGCGGGTTCGCGATCGTCATGTCCGGCACGATCGCGGTGGACGGCCTCGCCCTCGCGCTCACCGGCGTCGTCGGGGTGGCGGGCGCGACCTGCGTCGCCCTCCTGCGTCCCGTCGTCGCGGGCACCGACCGGGAGGGCGAGCTCTACGCGCTCGTCGCCGCCTCCTCGCTCGCCGCCGTCGTCCTCGGCTCGGCGTCCGACGCGGCGCTCCTCGCGATCTCGCTCGGCCTCCTCGGCCTCACCTCGTTCGTCATGACCGGCTATCTGCGCGGCTCCCCGCGCGCGAACGAGGCGTCGATCAAGTACTACGTCTACGGGACCGTGAGCGGGGCGCTCATGGTCTACGGGCTCAGCTGGTGGTTCGGCATGGCCGGGTCGACGTCGTTCGCCGCGATCGGCGGGGCGCTGCCCGACGCGCCGACGGCGGCCGTGGCGGCGTCGACGGCGCTCGTCGTCGCGGGCCTCGGCTACAAGGCCGCGCTCGTGCCCTTCCACTTCTGGGCGCCCGACACCTACGAGGGCGCCCCGCTGCCCGTCGCGGCCTATCTCTCGGTCGTCCCCAAGGTCGCGGGGCTCGTCGCGCTCGGCCGCGTGCTCGAGACGGCGCTGCCCGACGGGACGGCGGGCTGGCCGACCGCGATCGCGGTCGTCGCCGCGGCGACGATGACGCTCGGCAACCTCGCCGCGCTCGCCCAGAGCGACGCCGTGCGGCTCCTCGCGTACTCGTCGATCGCGCAGTCCGGGTACCTCCTCATGGGCGTCGCCGCGCTCGAGGGCTCCGATCTCGCTCTCCCCGCGCTCGTCTACTACGTCATCGCGTACGCCGCGATGAACCTCGCCGCGTTCGCCGTCGTGCTCGCCGTCCAGCGCGAGGGCGGGGCCGTCGACCTCGGCGCGTTCGCCGGGCTGGGGCGCCGGCACCCCTGGTGGACCGCCGCGCTCGCCGTGAGCGTCCTCTCGCTCTTCGGCCTGCCGCCGCTGGCGGGCTTCGTCGGCAAGCTCGAGGTGTTCGAGGCGGCGATCGACGCCGACCAGGCGTGGCTCGCGGTCGTCGCGATCCTCAACACCGTCGTCTCGCTCGTCTACTACCTGCGGCTCCTCGCCCCCGCCGTGCTGGATGCGCCCGCGGCGGGGGCCCCTCCCGCACCGCGACGGCTCGCCTCGCCGCTCGCCGCGGGCCTCGGCGTCGCCGCCGTCGCCACGGTCGCCTTCGGGGTCGCCGCCGAGCCGCTCCTCGACCTTGCGCGCGATGCGACGATGCTCGGGGCCTGAGTCCTGCGCTCGACCCGCGTATGCTTGAAAGCCGATCAACTACTACTGATTTACACGAACGGCACCAACGGAAGGACGAAGATGAGTCTCACCATCGGCGACGTGGCCCCCGACTTCGAGGCGGAGACGACCGAGGGCAGGATCCGCTTCCACGACTGGATCGGCGACAGCTGGGCGATCCTCTTCTCGCACCCGCGTGACTTCACGCCGATCTGCACGACCGAGCTCGGCTACATGGCGAGCATCAAGCCCGAGTTCGACCGTCGCGGCGTGAAGATCATCGGCCTCTCGGTCGACCCGATCGACAACCACGACAAGTGGGCGGCGGACATCGAGAGCTCGCAGGGCGCGAAGGTCAACTTCCCGATGATCGGCGACACGGACTTCGCGATCGCGAAGGCCTACGGGATGCTCCCCGCCGACGTCGGCGGCGATCCGACCGAGCGCACGCCCGCCCAGAACGCGACGCTGCGCAACGTCTTCGTCATCGGCCCGGACAAGACGATCAAGCTCGTCCTCATCTACCCGATGACGACCGGCCGCAACTTCGACGAGATCCTCCGCGTCGTGGACTCGCTGCAGCTCACCGCGACGGAGCAGCTCGCGACCCCGGCGCAGTGGGAACCGGGCGACGACGCGATCATCGCCGGCTCGGTCTCCGACGAGCAGGCGAAGGAGCGCTACCCGGACGGCTGGGAGCAGCCGCTGCCGTACATGCGCATCGTCCCGACCGAGAAGTAGCCCGACCCGACCCTGGCGCGCGCGACCCCGCCGGTCGCGCGTCGCCCGGGCGACGCCGGGTATCCGAGCGGCATGGACGTCTCCAAGACCGTCGACACCGCCCTCGATCGCTCGATCGCCCTCGGGTACGGCAACGTCGGGCTCGCCGTCCGCCGCCGCCTGCCCGGCTGGCCGGACGACCCGCCGCGCATGGACGGCCGCGTCGTCGTCGTGACCGGGGCGGCCTCGGGCATCGGCCTCGCGGCCACGCGCGGCTTCGCGCGGCTCGGGGCGACCGTCCGCGGCGTCGTGCGCTCCGAGGAGCGCGCCGACGATCTGCGACGCCTCGTCGCCGACGACGGTCCCGAGGTCGCCGAGCGCGTGCGGCCGGTGGTCGCCGACGTGAGCAGCCTGCGGTCGATCCGCGGCCTCGCCCGCCGGCTCGAGGCCGACCACGACCGCATCGACGTCCTCGTCAACAACGCCGGCGTCATGCCCGACGAGCGCGAGACGAGCGAGGACGGCGTCGAGCTCACGTTCGCCACCCACGTCCTCGGCCCGTACGTCCTCGCGAACGAGCTCGCGGGGCTGCTGGCGAAGAGCGACCCGGGCCGCATCATCAACGTCACCTCGGGCGGCATGTACGGCCAGTCGCTGCCGGCCGACGACCTCGAGACGCTGCGCGACGACTACGGCCCGAAGAAGGTCTACGCCCGCACGAAGCGCGCCGAGATGATCCTCACCGAGCAGCTCGCCGACCTCTACGCGGGTAAGGACCCGGAGCGGCCCGAGATCGTCGTCCACGCGATGCATCCCGGCTGGGCGGACACGAAGGGCGTCCGCGGGTGGATGCCGGTGTTCCGCGTGCTCACCCGGCCGATCATCCGCTCGCCCGAGGCGGGCGCCGACACGATCGTGTGGCTCGGCGGCGCGCCCGAGGCGGCGCGGTCGACGGGGCGGCTGTGGCACGACCGGCGCTCGCGCCCGACGCACCTCCTCGGCAGGACGCGGGAGAGCGACGACGACCGCCGCGCGCTGCGCGAGGCGCTCGAGGCGATGGCGAGCACCGAGGTCGGCGCCGGCCGCTGAGCCGTGGCGATCCGCCTCGGCTTCGCCGTCAAGGTCCTCGGGGCCGGCGGCCTCCCCTCCCACGACACGCGGCGCCGGCAGTCGGGCCCGCACCTCTCGACGTCGCTGGGGTACCTCGAGGCGATCCTCACGTACCTCGACGACGTCGACGTCCGCGTCTACCGGATGGCGACCGGCCTCGCGCCCTACGCGTCGCATCCGGACCATCCGGAGCTGCGCGATCAGCCCGCGCGGTGCGCCGAGCGGCTCGCGGAGGTCGGCAGGCGCGCGCGTGACCTCGGGCTGCGGCTCACGACGCATCCCGGCCAGTACACCGTGCTCAACTCCGAGGACGCCCGCGTCCAGCGCCTCGCCGCCGATGAGCTCGAGGTGCAGGCGGAGATCATGGACGGGATGGGGCTCGGTCCCGACTCCGTCGTCGTCCTCCACGTCGGCGGCGCGGCGGGCGGGCGCGACGCCGCCCTGGATCGCTTCGAGCGCGGCTTCGAGCTCCTCTCCGAGGCGGCGCGGGCGCGGCTCGTCGTCGAGAACGACGACCGGTCCTTCGGGCTCGGCGACGTCCTCGAGCTCGCCCGGCGGATCGGCCGGCCGGTCGTCTGGGACGTCCTGCACCACCACTGCCACGACCCCGACGACGTCCCGGACGACGAGGCCCTCGCTCGCGCCATGGCGACCTGGCCGGAGGGGACGCGACCGAAGGTGCACTTCTCGACCGGCCGCACCGACGTCGAGGAGCGCCGGAGGAAGGTGGGACGGCGCGTCGAGCGATCTCTCGCCCTCCCCTCCCCGCGGGCCCACGCCGATCTCGTCGACCCGGTCGCGTTCGAGTGGTTCCTCCGCGGGCCGGCGGACGGTCGCGAGCTCGACGTCATGCTCGAGGCGAAGGCGAAGGACCTCGCGCTCCTGCGACTCCGCGACCAGCTCGCGGCACGGGGCTTCGCGTGGTCGGACGGCGGGCTCAGCGCGCCGCGGAGCGCGGTGCCGGCTCGAGCAGGACGTCGATGAGGCGATCGCGCGCGAACTCCCACTGCCGACGCACCGCCGACGGCGGGTGGCGCAGGAGCCCGAGCATCGCGTAGCCGCGGGCGGTGCTGATCGCCATCGCCCAGCGGCGGTCGATCTCGCTCGGCGGCGCGTCGATGCCCGCGAGGATGCCCCGCCCGATCTGCTGGATCTCCCGGCCGAGCCGCTCCTCGGCGGCCTCGATCGCCTCCGCGAGCTGCGCGCTCTCCCGGGCGCCGAGGCTCAGCTCGAGCGTCGCGGCGAAGAGCGGGCCGGAGTAGTTGGTGAACATGATGTCGAGGAAGCCGGCGAGGTCCTCGCGCCCGGACACCTCCTCCGCGGTCGCCGCCAGCTCCCCGAGCTGCCGGCGGGCGAGCTGGTCGACCGCCTCGACGAGGAGATCGTCCTTCGACGCGAAGTGGTGCTGCTGGGCCCCGCGCGACACCCTGGCGCGCTTCGCCACGTTCGCCGTCGTGAGACGCGCGTAGCCGCGCTCGAGGAGCTCCTCGACGGCGGCGTCGAGGAGCGTCTGGCGGGTGACGAGGGCGCGCTGCTGCTTGGGCTCGGGCACGGTCGCCCGGCACGGTACCGCAAAAACAATCGGCACTGCCGATTTTGCGCTACGCTGCCCCCACGGCGGGGGCTGCGGGCCGTCGCCGCCAACCACTGCGAAGGAGCACGAGGATGAGCAACCGCACGTACGTCGTGGGCGTCGGCATGACGAAGTTCGAGAAGCCGGGGACGAAGGAGGGCGGCTACCCCGACTGGGCCAAGGAGGCGGGCGAGGCCGCGCTCGCGGACGCCGGCATCTCCTACGACAAGGTCGAGCAGGCCTTCACCGGCTACGTCTACGGCGACTCGACGTCGGGCCAGCGCGCTCTCTACACGCTCGGCCTCACGGGCATCCCCGTCGTCAACGTCAACAACAACTGCTCGACGGGCTCGAGCGCGCTCTACCTCGCGCGGCAGGCCGTCCGCCACGGCGCCGCCGACTGCGCGCTCGCGCTCGGCTTCGAGCAGATGGAGATGGGCTCGCTGTCGATGAAGTTCGCCCAGCACGCGAACCCCATGGAGCGCCACCTCGAGCGCATGTCGCAGATCCGCGCCCCCGAGGAGAGCCCCTTCGCGCCGCAGATGTTCGGCAACGCCGGACGCGATCACATGGCGAAGTACGGCTCGACGCCGGACCACTACGCGTGGATCGGCTGGAAGAACCACAAGCACTCGGTCAACAACCCCTACGCGCAGTTCCAGGACGAGTACACGCTCGACGAGATCAAGGGCGCGCGCGTCATCCACGAGCCCCTCACGAAGCTCCAGTGCTCGCCGACCTCGGACGGCAGCGGCTGCGCGATCATCGCCTCCGAGCGCTTCGTCGAGGAGAACGACCTCTGGGACCGCGCGATCGAGATCCGCGGCCAGGCGCTCGTCACCGACCTCGGGAACACGTTCGACGACGACACCGACTGCATCCGCCTCGTCGGCTACGACATGTCCGCGACCGCGGCGCAGCGCGCCTACGAGGAGGCGCAGATCGGCGCCGACGAGGTCGACGTCTGCGAGCTGCACGACTGCTTCAGCGCGAACGAGCTCATCACCTACGAGGCGCTCGGCTTCGCCGAGAAGGGCGAGGGCCACACGCTCGTCGAGCGCGAAGCGACGACCTACGGCGGCGACGGCCCGGTCGTCAACCCGTCGGGCGGCCTCATCTCGAAGGGCCACCCCCTCGGCGCGACGGGTCTCGCCCAGTGCTCCGAGCTCGTCTGGCAGCTCCGCGGCCAGGCCGACGAGCGCCAGGTCGTGAGGGGTGCCGGAGGTCGCTCGCTGACGCCTGAGGAGGCGGCGGCAGGCGACGCGACCGCAGGCGGGTCCCCTGATCGCCGTCCGGCGAAGGTCGCCGTCCAGCACAACATCGGGCTCGGCGGCGCGGCCGTCGTCACGGTGTACGCGCCGCCGCAGCGCTGAGCACAGCCCTCTTCGCGTCTCGTTCCTCAGATCTGGGGAACGAGACGCGAGGCCCGGGCCGCCGCGGACCCCGTCGCGATGGGTAGGAGGAGGCTCATGCGTCGCGACTCGAAGCGAGGGCAGGCCGTCCGCGTCGTGCGCGCGACGGTCGAGCGCTTCGCCGAGCAGGACCTCCTCACCTACGCGAGCGCGGTCGCCTTCCGCGTGCTGTACTCGCTCCTCCCGCTCGGGCTCGCGGCCCTCGCGCTCCTCGGCTTCCTCGGCCTCGAGGACGTGTGGACCGAGAGCATCGGACCGGACGTCGAGGCCGAGATCGACGCCGATCTCTTCTCCCTCATCGACGAGACCGCGCTGTCGATCCTCGGCGAGCGCCGGACGCTCTGGCTCACCTTCGGGATGACCTTCGCCGTCTGGGAGGTCTCGAGCGCCGTCCGCGCGGTGAGCGGGCCGCTCAACGAGATGCAGGGCGACGAGGAGCGCCGGTCGGCGCGTCGCCGGATCGCCGTCTCGATCGGCGCCGCCCTCCTCATCACGCCCCTCCTCGTCCTCGCGGTGCTGAGCGTCACGCTCGGGCACCGCGTCACCGAGCCGCTCGAGCTCGGAGGCCCCGCGGGGGCGGCGACGTTCGCGGTGCGCTGGGGAGCCACCCTCCTCGCCATGCTCGTCGTCGTCGCCGTCGTGCTGCGGTTCGCCCCGAGCCGGCCGCGCCGCCGCCGCTGGAACAGCCTCGGCCCGCTGCTCGTCGTCGGGTCGTGGCTCGTCGCCTCGCTCGTCTTCGCCCTCTACCTGCGCGAGGTCGCCGACTACGCGTCGGTCTACGGCGGTCTCGCCTCGGTCATCGTGGTCTTCGGCTACATCTACCTGCTCGCCATCCTGTTCTTCGCCGGCGTCCAGGCGGACGACGTCGTCCACGAGCACGTCGCAGGCGGCGTCGACGCCGAGATCCCGCGTCTCCTGGACGGCCGAGCGGGAGGCTGAGTCCCGGGCGCCACGCGTCGGGGAGCGTGGCCCCGCCGTCGGGGTCAGTCGCCCGCGGCGGCGCCCCCGCCCGCACCCGACGGATCGGGCAGCGGCGCGTCGCGCGACCCGGGCTCGCTGCCGTCACCCGGCACCGGGCCGACCTCCGGGCCGGGGACCCGCTTGGGCGCGCCGACGTCGACGAGCGACTCGAGCTCGCGGCGGCGGCCGTCGTCCGGCCGGCGCCACTCCGGGTGGTAGCCGAACACCTCGCGGACCGTCGCCGCGCGATAGCGGTCCGTGACGATCTCGATGTCGTCGGGCGAGACGAGCGAGGGATGCGGGACGCCGAGGGAGCGGCTGAGCGCGAGGATCTCGCCGCGCAGCGCGCGGACGTAGTTGGCGGCGCGCGCCGACTTGAGGTCCGGGTCAAGCCCGCGCATGAGCCAGCGGCTCTGCGTGGCGACGCCCGTGGGGCAGCTCCCGGTGTGGCACCGCAGCGCCTGGATGCAGCCGACCGCGAGCATCGCCTCCCGGCCGACGTTGATCATGTCGCAGCCGAGGGAGAAGGCGAAGAGGGCGCTGTCGGGAAGCCCGAGGCGCCCCGCCCCGATGAAGACGACGTCGTCCGCGAGCCCCGCTTCGGCGAACGCCTCGTAGACGCGCGCGAAGCCGACGCGGAAGGGCAGCGCGACGTGGTCGGAGAACGCGAGCGGCGCGGCGCCGGTCCCGCCCTCGCCGCCGTCGATCGTCACGAAGTCGGGTCCTGCGCCCGTCGCGGCCATCCGCGCCGCGAGCTGCGGCCAGAACGCGTCCGCGCCGACCGCTCCCTTCACCCCGACGGGGAGGCCGGTCTCCTCGGCGAGGTGCTCGACGAAGGCGATGAGGCCGTCGACGTCGGAGAACGCGGAGTGACTCGGCGGGCTGATGCAGTCCTCGCCCTGGCGGACGCCGCGGATCCGGGCGATCTCCTCGGTCACCTTCTCGCCGGGCAGCATCCCGCCGAGCCCCGGCTTCGCTCCCTGCGAGAGCTTGATCTCGAGCGCGCGCACCGGCGCCTCCTCGAGGCGCTCCTTCAGACGCGCGAGGCTGAACGAGCCGTCCTCGTCACGGCACCCGAAGTACCCGGTGCCGATCTGGAAGACGAGCTCGCCGCCGTGCAGGTGGGAGCGCGCGAGCCCGCCCTCGCCGATGTTGTGGAGACAGGGCGCGAGGGCGGCGCCGCGGTTGAGGGCCTCGACCGCGACCGGCGAGAGCGAGCCGTAGCTCATCCCCGAGAGGTTGACGACGGAGCCCGGGCGGAACGCGCGGCGACGGCCGCGGGCCCCGCCGAGCACCTTCCCGGCTGGGATGAGGAACTCGGGCCCGCTGCCCGTCCCTCCCGGCGGCGGCGAGGGGACGGGGAACGGGCCGTGCTTGAGCACGGTGAGGCCGGAGACGTCGTCCATCTCGTTGTCGGTCCCGAACCCGAACGTGCTCGGCTCGCCCTTGGCCGAGGCGTACACCCAGCGACGCTGGTCTCGCGAGAAGGGGCGCTCCTCGTCGTTGTCGGACACGATGTACTGCCGCAGCTCGGGCCCGATGCTCTCGAGCGCGTAGCGCGCGTGCCCGATGACGGGGTAGTTGCGGAGGATCGCGTGCCGGCGCTGCAGGAGGTCGCGGACGGCGAGGCCGGCGACGGCACCCGCTCCGGCGAGCGCCGACCACCGGCCGAGAGACGACGGACGACGGGTCATGACCGGCTGTCACCGGTCCGGCGCGCGGGCAAACGCGGGGCCGGTTCGGCCCTGGACGGCGCACGGCGGCTCTGCGAGGGTCGCGCAACGGGTTCCCAGCCGAGGAGGCGATGAGATGTCCCATGACGTGGACGACCTGCGACGCAGGCTCGAGGCGACCGAGGCGCGCCTCGAAGAGCTCGAGCGGCCTGGACGGAAGGGAGGTCGCCGAGAGCCCGGCCGCACGAGATCGGTCGTCGTCGCGAGCGTCATCCTCGGGCTGATCGTCGCGCCGCTGGGCGTCGCGGCGACGGGGGACGTGCTGCGTGAGGGGGTGCGCAACGGCACGACCTCGC
>NZ_JBLKKY010000097.1:0-11601 GCF_059438195.1 Paraconexibacter sp. | reverse complement strand
CCCCGGCGCCCGCGCCGACACCGGCCCCCGCGCCGAACGGCGGCGTCGGCGGCGTCCCGCCGGGCTGAGCCGCCGACGACGGCTCCGTCGAGGGCCGGCTCAGCCCGCGTGACCGGGCGGCCAGGGCCGCGAGACGTGGCGGCTGCCCGCGACGCAGAACCGCCAGTCGAGGTCGGCCGCCTTCGTGATCCCGATGCGCGGGCCGACGGCGATGTCGGCGACGGGGGTGCCCGGGAGGATCTGGAGCGGCCCGGTCGCGAGCGACGAGGCGTTGCGCGAGAGGTCGACGCCCAGCGCCTGGGCGAGCTTGCCGGGGCCGGAGCACAGCTCGGTCTCGCGGTCGCGACCGCGGCGCTCGCGCATCAGCTCGAGGCCCTCGACCGGCTCGAGCGCGCGGATGAGGACGGCGGCTCCCGTGCCCGGCCGCTCGCAGACGGCGTTGACGAGGGCGTGGATGCCGTACGAGCGATAGACGTACGCCGTCCCCGGGTCGGAGAAGAGGACCTGCGTGCGCGGCGTCAGGCCGATGTGCGCGTGGCAGGCCGCCTCGGACTCGTGGTAGGCCTCCGTCTCGACGATGACGCCGGCCGCGCCGTCGTGCGCGAGGACGCACCCGAGGAGGTCTCGGGCGACGTCGAGGACCGGCCGGTCGTAGAACGCGGCGGGCAGCGCGACCGTCGAGCTCAAGCGCTCACCGGAGCCGGTCGCGTGCCGCGCCGATCTGCTCGCGGACGCGCGCGAGCGCCGTCCCGCCCTCGGAGACCTTCGACTCGAGCCAGGAGGACTGCTCGAGCACGCCGGCGGCCTCGTCGCCGAGCGCGGGGACCGCGACCTCGGCGAGGGTCCGGCCCTCGTCGACGGCCTGCCGGACGAGCCCCGCGATGACCCCGTGCGCCTCGCGGAACGGCGTGCCCCTGCGGACGAGGAGATCGGCGAGATCGACCGCCGCGATCATCTGGTCGGAGGCGGCCTCCTCCATCGCCTCGCGGTGGAACGTCGCCGTCTCGATCATCCCGCGGGCGGCCGCGACGCAGAGCTCGACGGTGTCGACGGCGTCGAAGAGGTGCTCCTTGTCCTCCTGCAGGTCCTTGTTGTAGGTGAGCGGAAGCGCGTGGATGACCCCGTGGAGCGCCGCCTGGTGGGCCCAGACGCGCGGGGCCTTGCCGCGGAGGAGCTCCGCGGCGTCGGGGTTCTTCTTCTGCGGCATGATCGACGAGCCGGACGACCACGCGTCCGAGAGCGTCATGAAGCCGAACTCCGAGCTCGTCCACAGGACGATCTCCTGGCCGAGCCGGCTGAGGTGGGTCGCGCAGACCGACAGCGCGTGGAGCAGGTCGAGGGCGAAGTCGCGGTTGGAGACGGCGTCGACCGAGTTCGGGCTGACGCCGCCGAACCCGAGCTCCTCGGCCACCATGCGGCGGTCGGTCTCGAAGTTGACGCCGGCGAGCGCGCCCGCGCCGAGCGGGAGGTCGTCGGTCGCCCGCACGACGGCCTCGAAGCGCTCGACGTCGCGGGTCGCCATCCAGAAGTACGCGAGCAGATGGTGCGAGAGGTAGACCGGCTGCGCGCGCTGGAGATGCGTGTAGCCCGGCAGAGGCCAGTCGAGATGCCGCTCGGCCGCCTCGAGGAGAGCGCGCCGCAGGCCGTCGACCGCCTCTGCGAGCCGCTCCGCGGAGGCGCGGGTGAACATCGCGAGGTCCGTGATGACCTGGTCGTTGCGCGACCGCGCGGTGTGGAGCTTCCCGCCGACCGGTCCCACGATCTCCGTGAGCCGCCGCTCGACGGCCATGTGGATGTCCTCGTCGTCCTCGCGGAAGGGGAACGTCCCGTCGCGCAGCTCGGCCTCGACCGCGTCGAGGCCGCGGAGGATCTCGTCCCGGTCGGCCTCGCCGATGATCCCGCCGGCGGCGAGCATGCGCGCGTGCGCGCGCGACTGCGCGACGTCGTGCGGCCAGAGCCGGCGGTCGAAGCCGAGCGAGGTGTTGAGCGCCTGGAAGGCGGCGTCCTGCGGGAGGGCGAAGCGCGACATGGGCGCCGGAGGCTACCCAGCGTGGAACGCGTCGGCGATCTGGGCGACCTGGGTCGCGAGACCGAAGCCGAGGAGGTAGAGCGTGACCCCCCACCCCGTCCACGCCCCGGTCGCCGGCGGGTGGAAGCGGCGATCGCGGTGCCGCAGGTCGCTGATCGCGACCTTGACGAAGCAGAGCAGCCCGAGGGCCATGAGCAGCCACGGCGTCCAGCCGCTCACGAGGTACGTCCACTCCGGCTCGTAGGCGCTGGCGATGTCCGCGACGAGGTCGTGCCAGAGAACGACCGGGAGCGCTGCGGCGAGGAGGAAGCCGACCGTGCCGACCCGCCGGGAGCGGCGCCGGGCCGCCTCGTCGCGCCCGAGCGGGCGACGTGCCCGCGGCGCGGCGGGTCGAGGGCGTCCGTGCGACATCGGCGGATTATGGAAAGCGCCGGACGGGTTGTCCAGCCAGCCAGCCAGGCCGAGGCGCCCGCCCTCAGGCTCGGGGGCGGTCGAGGACGTCCCCGAGCGTCTGCGCGACGCGGGCGACCTGGGCCTCGGTCATCTCCGGGAAGAACGGGAGCGCGACCGACCGCGCGGCGACGTCCTCGCAGACCGGGAACTCCCCCTCCCGGTGGCCGTGGACGTCGCGGTAGTAGCTCATGAGGTGGATCGCCGGCAGGTACGGCTTGCACTGGACGCCGCGCTCGCGGAGCGCGCGGATGACGCCGTCGCGGTCGCGGCCGCGCGGCACCTGGACGACGAACACGAACCAGCCGCGGCGCTCACGGGCGCGGTCCTCGCACGGCAGCCCGAGCTCGTGCCGGTCCACGACCGGCGCGAGCGCCGAGCGATAGGCGGCCGCGACGCGCGCACGGCCCGCGAGCATGTCGTCGAGGCGATCGAGCTGGGCGAGGCCGACGGCGGCCTGGAGGTCGCTGAGGCGGTAGTTGAAGCCGAGCCGGTCGTGGTCGAGCCATCCCATGTCGGGCGCGCGGCCCTGGTTGCGCTCGGAGTCGATGCGCTCCTTGACCGCGGCGTCGCCGGTCGTGACCATGCCGCCCTCGCCGGTCGTCATCTGCTTGTTCGCGTAGAAGCCGAACACCGCGGGATGGCCGCGCCCGCCCACGGGCACGCCCTCGGCGTCGCACGCGCCGAGCGCCTCGCAGGCGTCCTCGACGAGGGGCAGGCCGATCCGCTCGAGCGCCGGGAGGTCGGCGGGGTAGCCGAAGATGTGGACGGGGAGGATCGCCCGCGTCCTCTCGGTGACCGCGGCAGCGGCCGCCGCCGGGTCGAGGTCGAGCGTCACCGGGTCGATGTCGGCGAACACCGGCCGCGCTCTCTCGAAGACGACCGCGTTCGCGCTCGCGACGAAGCTGAACGGCGACGTGACGACCTCGTCGCCGTCGGTGACGCCGACGGCGCGCAGGGCGAGATGGAGCCCGGCCGTCCCGCTCGACACCGCCGAGGCGTGCGCCGCCCCGACGCGCCGGGCGAACGCGCGCTCGAACTCGGGACCGGTCGGCCCGAGCGAGAGCTGACCGGAGCGCAGGACCGCGAGGACGCGCTCCTCCTCCTCCCGGCCGATCACCGGCCGGGCGAGCGGGATCTCGTCGTCGGTCACGCGCCGGAGGTCCCGCCGTCGCGCGCCGCCGCGACCGCGCCGTCCGAGCGCGGCTGCTCGGCGTACTCGAGCGAGTCGACGAGCGCCTGCCACGACGCGGCGATGACGTTCTCGCCGACGCCGATCGTCCCCCAGGTCTCCGTGCCGTCGGAGGCGTCGAGGAGGACGCGGGTCGTCGCGCCCGTCCCGTGGTTCTCGTCGAGGATGCGGACCTTGTAGTTGACGAGCTCGATGTCGCGCAGGTGCGGGTGGATCGCGGTGATCGCCTCCCGCAGCGCGGCGTCGAGCGCGTTCACCGGGCCGTTGCCCTCGGCGGTGCGCACGTAGCGCTCGCCGTCGACCCAGATCTTGATGGTCGCCTCGGTCTCGACCTTCCCGTCGGCGCGCTGCTCGACGATGACCCGCCAGCTCTCGAGACGGAAGAGCGGCTCGTAGGCGCCGCTCTCCTTGCGGAGGAGGAGGTCGAACGAGCCGTCGGCGGCCTCGAACTGGTAGCCCTCGTGCTCGAGCTGCTTCACCCGCTCGATGAGCCGGTTCGCCGCCTCGTCGGAGATGTCGATGCCGACGGCGCGCGCCTTCTCGGCGACCGTCTGGCGGCCCGCCAGCTCGGAGATGAGCAGCGCGCGGGCGTTCCCGACGAGCTCGGGGTCCATGTGCTCGAAGGTCGCGGCGTCCGCGCGGACCCCGGCGACGTGGAGCCCGCCCTTGTGGGCGAACGCGTTGCGCCCGACGAACGCCTGGTTGGGGTCGGGGACGAGGTTGAGGATCTCGTCGACGAAGTGGGCGGTCTCGGTGAGCTTCGCGGCGCGCTCCGGCGGGAGCACGTCGTGGCCGAGCTTGAACTGGAGGTTGCCGGCGATCGAGACGAGGTTCGCGTTGCCGGTCCTCTCGCCGATGCCGTTCATCGTCCCCTGGACCTGCGTCGCGCCGGCGCGCACCGCGGCGATCGAGTTGGCGACGCCGCACTCGAGGTCGTTGTGGCAGTGGATGCCGACCGGGTGGCCGTCGAGGGCGGCGACGACGTCGGCGACCGCCTCGGCGATCTGGTGCGGGAGCGAGCTGCCGTTCGTGTCGCACAGGACGACGCGCTCGGCGCCCCCGGCGACGGCGGCGCGCAGGCAGGCGAGCGCGTAGTCGCGGTCGTCGCGGTAGCCGTCGAAGAAGTGCTCGGCGTCGTAGATGACGCGCTTCTCCCGCGAGACGAGGTACGCGCAGGACTCCTCGATCATCGCGAGGTTCTCCTCCCGCGAGACCTTCACGACCTTCTCGAGATGGAGTCCCCAGGTCTTCCCGACGATGGTGCAGATCGGGGCGAAGCAGCCCGCGAGCGTGAGGAGGCCGTCGTCGTCCTCGGCCACGATGCCGCGGCGCCGCGTCATGCCGAACGCCGCGATCTCGGAGGTCTCGAAGGTCTCGAGCGCGAGAAGGCCGAAGAGCTCGAGCTCCTTGGGGTTCGAGCTCGGGAAGCCCGCCTCGATGATGTGGACGCCGAGGGCGTCGAGGTGATGGGCCACGCGGACCTTCTCCTCGGCGGTGAGGGACATGCCCTCTCCCTGCATGCCGTCGCGGAGGGTGGCGTCGTAGAGCTGGATCGTCATGGTGGGTCCTTCTGGTCGGCGGTGTGCGGCGGACGGATCGGGCGTGGCGGCCCGGATCCATCGCGCGCACGCGACGGCCGGACCGCCTACCGAATTCGCCGCACGGCGGCGCCGATGACGGGGCGGCCGGTCATCCGGCGACCTCGGCCGTCTGGAAGGCGGGGACGGGGTCGAGCCACGCGCGGTAGCGCTCACCGCGCCCGTGGAGGGCGTCCTCGAAGGCGGTCTGCACGGCCCGGGTGATCGGCCCGGGCGTCCCGTCGCCGATCGGACGGTCGTCGACCTCCCGGATCGGCGTGAGCTCGGCCGCCGTCCCGGTGACGTAGACCTCGTCGGCGAGGTAGAGCTCGGCACGCGCGATGTCGCGCTGGAGCACCTCGTAGCCGAGGTCCTCGGCGACCTGGATCGCCGAGCGGCGGTTGATGCCGTCGAGGATCGACGCGGTCTGCGGCGGCGTGTAGATCTTCCCGTCGCGGACGACGAAGATGTTCTCCCCGGTGCCCTCGCAGACGTGCCCGTGGTCGTCGAGGAGGATGCCCTCCTCGTAGCCGGCCTTGTGCGACTCGATCTTCGCGAGGACGGAGTTGAGGTACTGGCCGCAGGCCTTCGCGTGCGGGATGAGGGACTCCGGGCTGATGCGCCGCCACGAGGAGACCTTCGCGCGGACGCCCTTCTGCTTGCCCTCGTCGCCGAGGTAGGAGCCCCACTCCCAGACGGCGATCGAGACCTCGACCGGCGCGTCGAGCGGGAAGAGGCCCATCGTCCCGTACCCGCGGTAGACGAGCGGACGGATGTAGCACTCGCGGAGGTCGTTGCGGCCGATGAGGTCGAGCGTCGCCTCGCGGATCTGCTCCCGCGTGTACGGGATGTCCATGTAGTAGAGGCCGGCGCTGCGGAAGAGCCGGTCGATGTGCTCCTCGTGGCGGAAGACGGCGGGCCCGCAGCTCTCCGTGTCGTAGCAGCGCACGCCCTCGAAGACGCCCGTGCCGTAGTGGAGGCCGTGCGTGAGGACGTGCACCTTCGCGTCCTCCCAGGCGACGAACTCGCCGTTCATCCAGATGAGGTCCGCCTGCTTCACGTCCGTCCGCTCTCCTGTCGTCCTGCGTCTCTACAGATGCGCGAGCACGGCCTGCGTCGCCTCGTCGGTGCTCGCGGAGCCGCCGAGATCGCGGGTGCGCAGCCCCTCGCCGAGGGCCTTGTCCACCGCCGACTCTAGCGCGGCGGCCTCGTCTTCCATAGTGAGACCGTGACGCAGCATGAGGGCCGTCGAGAGGAACATCGCGAGCGGGTTCGCAGATCCCGTCCCCGCGATGTCGGGGGCGGAGCCGTGGACGGGCTCGAAGAGGCCGGGCTGCGTCGGATCCCCGAGCGACGCGCTGGGGAGCATCCCGATCGACCCGGTGATCATCGCCGCCTCGTCGGAGAGGATGTCGCCGAAGAGGTTCTCGGTGACGATGACGTCGAAGTCGGCGGGCCGCGCCACGAGCTGCATGGCGGCGTTGTCGACGAGGACGTCCTCGAGCTCGACGCCGCCGAACTCGTCGGCGTGGACGCGATGCACGACCTCGCGCCACTGCCGCGAGGTCTCGAGGACGTTCGCCTTGTCGACGCTCGCGACGCGGTTGCGGCGCTTGCCGGCGGCGTCGAAGGCGACGCGGGCGATCCGCTCGACCTCCGTGACCGTGTAGTGGCAGAGGTCGGAGGCGTCGGTCGCCGTCCGGGTCTTCTCGCCGAAGTAGATGCCGCCGGTGAGCTCGCGGACGACGAGGAGGTCGGTCCCCTCGATCCGCTCGCGGCGCAGCGGGCTCGCGTCGTAGAGCGCGGGCAGCGGCCGGACGGGGCGCAGGTTCGCGAAGAGCCCCATCGCCTTGCGCAGGCCGAGGAGGCCCTGCTCGGGGCGCGGGGCGTCGGGGTCCGTCGTGTCCCACTTCGGCCCGCCGACCGCGGCGAGGAGGACGGCGTCGGCGCCCTTGCACGCCTCGGTCACCTCGTCGGTGAGCGCGGTGCCGTGGGCATCGATGGAGGCGCCGCCGAAGACGTGCTCCTCGATCTCGACGCCGCTCACGAGGCGGCGGAGGATGTCGACGGCGGGCTCGAGGATCTCCGGGCCGATCCCGTCGCCGGGGAGGGTGACGATGCGGCGGCTCACAGGGACGTCGTCACCGGGCCCTTGCGCTCGCGGGTCTGCTCGTAGGCGTCGATGAGCTCGGCCTTCGCGAGCGTGAGCGAGATGTCGTCGAGCCCGTTGAGAAGCCGGTGCTTGATCTGGGGGTCGATCTCGAACCGGAACTCGTCGACGGTCTGGGCCTCGAGATCGACGCGTGCCTTCCCTCGGCGGACGATCTCGTCGCACTGGTCCTTCGGCAGCTCGATCGGCAGGAGGCCGTTCTTCGTGCAGTTGTTGCGGAAGATGTCGGCGAACCGCGGCGAGATGAGCGCCCGGAAGCCGTAGTCCATGAGCGCCCACGGGGCGTGCTCGCGGCTCGAGCCGCACCCGAAGTTGTCGCCCGCGACGAGGATCGGGTTGTGCGGCAGGTCGTAGCCGTTCGCGCGCCACTCGTGGAACGCGAACTCGCCGAAGCCGGTCCGCTCGACGCGCTTCATGAAGCGCGCGGGGATGATCTGGTCGGTGTCGACGTCGTCCTGATCGACGAACGTCACGCCGCCCTCGATGACGGTGACGGGGTCCATGGTCAGCTCCAGTCCCTGATGTCGACGAAGTGGCCCTCGATCGCGGCGGCGGCCGCCATCTGCGGGGAGACGAGGTGGCTGCGGGCGCCGCGGCCCTGCCGCCCCTCGAAGTTGCGGTTGGAGGTCGAGGCGACGCGCTCGCCCGGGGCGGCGACGTCGGGGTTCATGCCGAGGCACATCGAGCAGCCGGCGACGCGCCAGTCGAAGCCCGCGGCCTTGAAGACCTCGTCGAGGCCCTCGGCCTCGGCCTGCGCCTTCACCTGCTGCGAGCCGGGGACGACCATCGCGATGACGCCGTCGGCGACCTTGTGGCCGTCGATCATCGACGCGGCGGCCCGGAGGTCGCCGATGCGCGAGTTCGTGCACGAGCCGATGAAGACCCGGTCGAGCTTGATGTCGGTCATCTTCGTGCCGGGCTTCAGGTCCATGTACTGCAGCGCGCGCTCGTCGCCCGCGTCCTCGGGGTCGGGGACGACGTCGGTGACGGGGACGACCATCTCGGGCGTCGTCCCCCACGTGACGAGCGGGCTGATCGCGGAGGCGTCGACGACGATCTCCTGGTCGAAGGTCGCGCCCTCGTCGGTGCGGAGGTCCTCCCAGGCCGGGTCGATCTCGACGCCGCGCTCGCGCAGCCACGCGAACGTCTTCTCGTCGGGCGCGATCATGCCCGCGCGGCCGCCGCCCTCGATCGTCATGTTGCAGACGGTCATGCGGCCCTCCATGGAGAGAGCCTCGATCGCCGGGCCGGCGAACTCGACGACGTGGCCGGTCGCCCCGTCGACGCCCATCTGGCCGATCGTCGCGAGGATGAGGTCCTTCGCGGTGACCCCCTTGCCGAGCTCGCCCTCGTAGCGGATGCGCATCGACTTCGGCCGGTTCTGCACGAGCGTCTGCGTCGCGAGGACGTGCTCGACCTCGGAGGTGCCGATGCCGAAGGCGAGCGCTCCGAAGGCGCCGTGCGTCGCGGTGTGCGAGTCGCCGCACACGATCGTCATGCCGGGCTGGGTGACGCCGAGCTCCGGGCCGATGACGTGGACGATCCCCTGCTTGTCGGAGCCGAGCGAGAAGACGGGGACGCCGAACTCCTCGCAGTTGCGCTCGAGGGTCTCGACCTGCTTGCGGCTCAGCTCGTCCTTGATGAGCCGCGCCACCGGCGTCCCGTCGGTGGGCGTGTTGTGGTCGGCCGTCGCGAGCGTGCGGTCGGGCCGGCGGACCTTCCGCCCGGCGAGACGGAGGCCGTCGAACGCCTGCGGGCTCGTCACCTCGTGGACGAGGTGGAGGTCGATGTAGATGAGGCCGTCGGCGACCTCGTGGGCTTCCCAGATCTTGTCGAACAGGGTCTTGGGCATCGTGTGTCTCCGGGGTGGGATCTAGCTGCGGCGCAGCCCGGCGCTCACGACGGCGAGCAGGACCGCTCCGTCGGGGCCGGGGTTCTCGAAGTGGTGGGACAGGTCCGCGTCGAAGGTGACGCAGTCGCCGGCGCGGAGGTCGTGGACCTCGCCGTCGATGTGGAGCACGACCTCGCCCTCCACGACGAGGGCGGTCTCGCGGCTCCCGGGCTCGTGGATCGGGGGGTCCCCCGCCCCGCCGGTCGTGGCGCCCGCGTCGAGCTCGTGACGGCTGAGCTCCGCGCGCTGTCCGGGGAGCGGCGCGGTGAGGATCTCGAAGCGATGGCCCGTGGCGCTGCCGCCCGTGCGGCCGTCGCCGGCACGGACGATCGTCACGCTGCCGGCCTCGTCGAGGCGCAGGAGCTGTGAGAGGGTGAGGTCGAGGCCGGCGGCGATCCGGCCGGCGACGTGGAGGGTCGGGCTCGTCTCGCCGCGCTCGACCTGGCTCAGCATCGGCGCGCTCACGCCGGAGCGCTCGGCGAGGTCGCGCAGCGAGAGGTCCATCGCCTCCCGCAGCGCGCGGACGCGCGAGCCGACATGGGCATCGCGCGGGGTGTCGTCGGTGACGGCCACGCCTGTACGTTATCGCATACGCCCGTAATGGGCGCTGGGGCGGCGCGGGGCTCAGCGCCCGCGGATCGCCGGATCCCGGAGGTACAGGACGAGGGACCGCACGACGTCCTTGTCCGGCGACTCCGGGAGGTGCCCCATGGCGACGTCGAACTCCGCCAGGGCGGCGCCGGCGAGCCCGTCGGCGAACGCGCAGGCGTAGTCGATCGAGCCGCGTTCCTCGAAGAGCGCGACGACGCGGTCGATGCGCTCGGCGGCGGGGACCCCCGCGGCGTCCCCCGCAGGTCCGATGAGCCCGCCGACCTCGTCGCGCTCGGCGGGGGACGCGGTCCCGAGCAGATGGACGAGGAGGACGGTCGGCTTCCCCTCGAGGATGTCGGAGCCGAAGTCCTTGCCGCGCGCGCCGTCGCGGTCGCTCACGTTCTCGATGTCGTCGCGGACCTGGAGGACCGCGCCGAGGAAGAAGCCGAACTGCGCGATGCCCTCGACGTCGGCGTCGCCGGCGGACCCGATGAGCGCGCCGACCCGGCACGGATGGATGGCCGAGTACCAGCAGGTCTTCGCCAGGACGAGGCGGAGGTAGGCGTCGACGTCCATCGCGCGCCAGTCGCGCTCGCGCCAGCCGAGCTCGACGGCCTGGCCCTCGATCGTGCGCCGCGTGAGGTGGTCGAACTCCTCGAGGACGTCGAGCGCGAGCCGCGCGCCGAGGCGCTCGACGTTGTCGAGGAGGGGGCGCAGCGCCATCCAGGCGAGGGCGTTGCCCGCGTTGAGCGCGAGCGGGACGCCGTGCTGCACGTGCAGGGCCGGGCCGCCGCGGCGCCGCTGCGCGCCGTCGCAGATGTCGTCGTGGACGAGGAACGCGTTGTGGAGCATCTCGATCGCGGCGGCGGCCGGGAGCGCGTCCTCCGTGCGACCCCCGTGAGCGCGGCACGTCGCGAGGCAGAGCGCCGGCCGCAGCCCCTTGCCGGGGCGGAGCGGGTAGTCGGCGACGAGGTCGTAGAGCTCATGGCGCGGCCCGTCCTGCGGGAGGTAGGCGACGAGCGCCTCGCGCGCGCGCCGCCCGTCCTCCTCCAGCACCCGCGCGACCTCGCCGGCCGTCGCGGTGCGGCCGGTCGCCGCCATCACCCCGCGGTGACGGTGAGCGAGAGCACCGCGTAGGCGCCGCCCGGCTCGGCCCGCAGGAGCCCGCGATAGAGCCCCGCCCGGATGCCGCGCGGGACCTCCACGGCGACGGTGGCGGTGACGGCGTCGCCCGGCGGGACGACCGTGATGTGCGACGGGCGGATCCCGACCGCGCTCGACGGGCACGAGCCGCCCGCGCCGAGGAGGTCGTCGGCCTCGATGCGCACGTCGCGCAGGGCCGCCGGGCCCGTGTTCCAGAAGGTGAACTCGGCCACGCCCG
The DNA here is from genome assembly GCF_059438195.1 of Paraconexibacter sp. NCBI lineage: Bacteria > Bacillati > Actinomycetota > Thermoleophilia > Solirubrobacterales > Paraconexibacteraceae > Paraconexibacter > Paraconexibacter sp. The sequence continues at coordinate 320 of NZ_JBLKKY010000097.1, read as the reverse complement.
TCCCGCCCGCCGGCGCCTCGACCTCGAGCTCGGCGGGTCCGGAGACGCCGTCGGCGTCGTCCCGGTCGATGACCCGCGCGACGTCCTGGGCGGCTTCGCCCGCCGTCTCGAGGAGCTCCGCGAGGATCCGCACGAGGTCGTCGACGATCTCACCTGGGTCGAGCCGCCCTCGCCGGGGAGCCGGCCGCGGAGGCGTCGCCGCCGGCGAGGCCACCAGGCCCGGCGCGCTCCGGCCCGGGCGCGGCGCGACGCGCCCGGCGGGGCGTGCAGCGGCGGTCGCGGTGCGTGGCCGCCCGCCGGGGGGCCGCGCGCCGCGGACC
>NZ_JBLKKY010000096.1:0-12234 GCF_059438195.1 Paraconexibacter sp. | reverse complement strand
ATCGAGGACTTCGTCGAGCTCGACGAGATCGACCCGGTCTTCTACGACGCCGCCTACTACCTCGCACCGGGCACGGGAGGCGCGAAGCCCTACCGTCTCCTTCTCGAGGCGATGAAGGAGACGGGGCGCGTCGCGATCGCCCGCGTCGTCATCCGCACGAAGGAGACGCTCGTCGCGATCCGCCCGATGGGCGGAGGCGAGGTCCTCGGCCTGGAGACGATGGTCTTCCACGACGAGATCGTCGACCCCGGGACGCTCGACGAGGTGCCCGCGGCCGACGAGGTGACGACGACCGAGCGCGAGCTCGACGTGGCGAAGCAGCTCGTCGAGTCGCTCGCCGGGGACTGGGCGCCCGACCGCTACGAGGACACGTACCGCGCCCAGGTCCTCGACCTCATCGAGCGCAAGGCCGCCGGTGAGGAGATCTCGGTGGTCGAGACTCCCGAGGAGCCCGCCGAGGAGGTCCCGGACCTCATGGCGGCGCTCAAGGCCAGCCTCGACGCCGTGCGCTCCGAGGGCGACGGCGGCAAGAAGAAGACGGCCGCCCGCTCGCGCAAGGCGCCGTCCACCAGCGGCAAGAAGACGCCCGGAGGCTCGCGCGGTTCCGCGAAGAACGGGGCGGGCGGCACGGGGAAGGGGTCCTCCGCAGGGAAGAAGAAGGGAGGGGGCACCGGCGCGCCGTCGCGCTCCCGGGCCTCGAAGTCCTCGAGCTGAGTCGCAGACGGGCGTCGGTCGGAGGTCCCGCCAGGCCGCCTGGCGGGGTCGGATCGGCCCCTGCTCGGTACACTTCGCCGTTCCGCCTGCGGGCACACCCGTCCGTTCCGGGAGCCTCGAATATGACGACGCCACTTCAGCCCCCACAGGCCGAGGGCCTGTACCACCCGCGCTACGAGCACGACGCCTGCGGCGTCGCGATGGTCGCCCGCCTGGACGACACGCCGACCCACGAGGTCGTCGATCGCGCGCTCACGGCGCTCGAGAACCTCGAGCACCGCGGGGCCGCGGGGGCCGACGCGCGCACGGGCGACGGCGCCGGGATCCTCACGCAGATGCCCGACGCCTTCTTCCGGGGCGTCGTCCCGTTCGAGCTGCCGCCGCTCGGGCAGTACGGCGTCGCGGTGTGCTTCCTCCCGCGCGACGAGCAGCTCCGCCGGAAGGTCGAGGACCTCCTCGAGCTCAACGTGCGGGTCGAGGGCCAGCAGGTCCTCGGCTGGCGTGACGTCCCGATCGACGAGGACCACGTCGGCGACACGGCGAACGGGTCGCGCCCGACGATCCGCCAGCTCTTCGTCGCGGCGGGGCCCGGCTTCACCGCCGACCAGATGGCGTTCGAGCGCAAGCTCTACGTCATCCGCCGGATCGTCGAGCTCGCCGCCGGCCCGGACTTCTACGCGCCCTCGTTCTCCTCGCGGACCTGCGTCTACAAGGGGATGCTCATCTCCTACCAGGTGCGGTCCTTCTTCCCGGACCTCCAGGACGAGCGCTTCAAGAGCGCGCTCGCCCTCGTCCACTCGCGCTTCTCGACGAACACGTTCCCGAGCTGGGACCGCGCGCATCCCTACCGCGTCATCGCCCACAACGGCGAGATCAACACGCTCATGGGGAACATCAACTGGATGCGGGCGCGCGAGTCGCAGCTCGCGTCCGAGCTCTTCGGCGGCGACCTGCAGAAGGTGCTCCCGTGCGTCCGCCCCGACGGCTCGGACTCGGCGACGTTCGACAACGTCCTCGAGCTCCTCATGCTCTCGGGCCGCTCCCTGCCGCACGCGGCGATGATGATGATCCCGGAGGCCTACGCCGACCGGGACGACCTGCCCGAGTACCTCAAGGGCTTCTACGCCTACCACTCCTGCTTCATGGAGCCGTGGGACGGCCCCGCCGCCGTCTGCTTCACCGACGGCAAGGTCGTCGGCGCGACGCTCGACCGCAACGGCCTGCGTCCCGGCCGCTGGGCCGAGACGACCGACGGCCACGTCGTCCTCGGCTCCGAGGCCGGCATGCTCGGCATCCGCCCCGAGAACATCAAGCGCCTCGGCCGGCTCCAGCCGGGGAAGATCTTCCTCGTCGACCTCGAGCGCGGCCGCATCGTCGAGGACGAGGCCGTGAAGAAGGAGGTCGCGACCCAGCGGCCCTACGCGGACTGGTTCAAGGAGAACGTCGTCCACTTCGACGACCTCCCGGTCGTGGAGCCGACGAGCGAGCGTCCCGCGACGCTCCGTCCGCGCCAGATGGCCTTCGGCTACAGCCAGGAGGACCTCCGCGTCCTCCTCACGCCGATGGCGATGAAGGGCGAGGAGCCGATCGGCTCGATGGGCAACGACAACTCGCTGGCGGTCCTCTCCGACCAGCGCCCGCCGCTCTTCAGTTACTTCAAGCAGCTCTTCGCGCAGGTGACGAACCCGCCGATCGACCCGATCCGCGAGGCGATCGTCATGTCGCTCTCGACCGGCATCGGCGCGCACGGCAACCTCCTCGACGAGTCGCCGGGCCACGCGCGGCAGATCGCGCTCGACCAGCCGATCCTGCGCGACCAGGAGCTCGAGACGCTCCGCCAGATCGACGCGAGCGGCTTCCGCGCGCACACGATCGACATCACCTGGCCGGTCGCCGAGGGCGTCGCGGGGATGCAGGCGCGGCTCACGAACGCCTGCGACGAGGCGCACGACGCGATCGAGGCCGGCGTCAACGTCCTCATCCTCAGCGACCGTCGGATGTCGGCGGAGCGGGCGGCGATTCCGTCGCTGCTCGCGGTCGCGGCGGTCCACCACCACCTCGTCCGCGCGGGGACGCGCCTGAAGGCCGGGCTCGTCCTCGAGTCGGGCGAGCCTCGTGAGGTGCACCACTTCGCGACGCTCCTCGGCTACGGCGCGAACGCGATCAACCCGTACCTCATGTTCGAGACGCTCGGCGTCCTGCACGCCGAGGGCCTCCTCGGCGACGTCGCGCGCGAGCAGGCCGACAAGAACGTCGTGAAGGCGCTCGGGAAGGGCCTCCTCAAGACGATCTCGAAGATGGGGATCTCGACGATCCAGTCCTACACCGGCGCCCAGATCTTCGAGGCGGTCGGCCTCGACGAGAAGCTCGTCGAGCGGCACTTCGCCGGCACCGCGTCGCGGATCGGCGGCGTCGGCCTCGGCGTCCTCGCGCAGGAGGCGCTCGACCGTCACGACCGCGGGTACCCGAGGACCGCCGGCGTCGTCGTCGAGCCGGACGACGACGAGCGGCTGCCCGTCGGCGGCGTCTACGCGTGGCGTCGCGACGGCGAGCACCACCAGTGGAACCCCCAGACGATCTCGCTCCTCCAGCACGCCGTGCGCGCGCCGAGCGAGCAGAGCGCCGAGGAGAAGTACCGCGAGTACGCGGAGCTGGTGAACACCGACGCGGCCCGCAAGGCGACGCTGCGCGGCCTGCTCACGTTCCGGGCGGAGGGCGCCGAGGCGATCCCGCTCGACGAGGTCGAGCCCGCCAAGGAGATCGTGAAGCGCTTCGCGACGGGCGCGATGTCGCTCGGCTCGATCTCGACCGAGTCCCACGAGACGCTCGCGATCGCGATGAACCGCCTCGGCGGCAAGTCGAACACGGGTGAGGGCGGCGAGGATCCGCGCCGCTTCACGCAGGACGACAACGGCGACCTCCGTCGCTCGGCGATCAAGCAGGTCGCCTCCGGTCGCTTCGGCGTCACCGCGCACTACCTCGTCAACGCCGACCAGCTCCAGATCAAGATGGCGCAGGGGGCGAAGCCCGGTGAGGGCGGCCAGCTCCCGGGCCACAAGGTCGACAAGTACATCGGCTCGGTGCGGCACACCACGCCCGGCGTCGGCCTCATCAGCCCGCCTCCGCACCACGACATCTACTCCATCGAGGACCTCAAGCAGCTCATCTACGACCTGCGGTGCGCGAACCCGCGGGCCTCGGTGAGCGTGAAGCTCGTCGCCGAGGTCGGCGTGGGGACGGTCGCGGCCGGCGTCGCGAAGGCGAACGCCGACCACGTCGTCATCGCCGGCCATGACGGGGGCACGGGCGCTTCGCCGCTCAGCTCGATCGTGTCCGCCGGCGTCCCGTGGGAGATCGGTCTCGCCGAGACGCAGCAGACGCTCCTCCTCAACGACCTGCGGTCGCGGATCAACGTCCAGACCGACGGGCAGCTGAAGACGGGGCGCGACGTCGCCATCGCCGCGATGCTCGGAGCCGACGAGTTCGGCTTCTCCACCGCGCCGCTCATCGCGACCGGCTGCATCATGATGCGCGCCTGTCACCTCAACACGTGCCCGGTCGGCATCGCGACGCAGGACCCGGTCCTCCGGGAGCGCTTCGAGGGCGAGCCCGAGCACGTCGTGAACTTCTTCTTCTTCGTCGCCGAGGAGGTCCGCGGGATCATGGCCTCGCTCGGCATCCGGAAGTTCGAGGACCTCATCGGCCGCGCGGACCTCCTCCGCACGGACGAGGCGATCGACCACTGGAAGGCGCGCGGCGTCGACCTCACGCACCTCCTCCACCGGCCCGAGCTCCCCGAGGGGACGCCGCTGCGGCGGATCGAGGCGCCGCCGGAGGTCCTCTCCGACGCGCTCGACCACGAGCTCATCGCGCGCGCCGAGCCGGCGATCGAGCGCGGCGAGCCGGTCGAGATCGAGACGGAGGTCCGCAACGTCAACCGCTGCGTCGGCGGGATGCTCTCGTCGCGCATCGCGGAGACGCGAGGCGTCGAGGGGCTTCCTCCCGAGACCATCAAGGTCGAGTTCCGCGGCTCCGCGGGCCAGAGCTTCGGCGGCTGGCTCATGGCCGGCGTCGACTTCCGCCTCCACGGGGACGCGAACGACTACACCGGCAAGGGCCTCTCCGGCGGCACCCTGACGGTCATGCCGCCCGACGGCGCCACGTACGCCGCGGAGCAGAACGTGATCGTCGGGAACACGGTGCTCTACGGGGCGACCTCCGGCAAGGCGTTCTTCCGCGGCCTCGCCGGCGAGCGCTTCGGCGTCCGCAACTCGGGCGCGCAGGCCGTCATCGAGGGCGTCGGCGACCACGGCTGCGAGTACATGACCGGCGGCCGCGTCGTCGTGCTCGGCCCGACCGGCCGCAACTTCGCGGCGGGCATGAGCGGCGGCCTCGCGTTCGTCCTCGACGAGCTCGGCGGCTTCCGCCACCGCATCAACCCGGCGATGGCCGACCAGATCGAGCCGCTCGACGAGGCCGACCTCATCGAGGTCCGCTCGCTCGTCACCGAGCACGCCGAGCGCACGGGCTCGCCTGTCGCGCGGCGCGTCCTCGAGGAGTGGGCGACCCTCTCGAAGAAGTTCGTGAAGGTCTTCCCGACCGACTACAAGCGCGTCCTCGCGGAGCTCGCGGCGCAGGAGGCGGCGAACGCCGCGCCGACCGCGGACGAGTTCGCCGACGAGACGACAGGGCCGGTCGGGACGCCCGAGGTCCGCCACGGAGAGGGGGAGTAGCGATGGGTGAGCTCGGAGCCTTCCTGAAGATCGAGCGCTCGGCGCAGAGGTACGACGACGCCGAGCAGCGGCTCGAGAACTACAAGGAGTTCGTCGCGCCGCAGGAGATCGAGGCGGTCGCGCAGCAGGGCGCGCGCTGCATGGAGTGCGGCGTCCCGTTCTGCCACAACGGCTGCCCGCTCGGGAACCTCATCCCGGACTGGAACGACCTCGTCTACCGGGGCCGCATGGAGGAGGCGATCCGCCAGCTCCACGCGACGAACAACTTCCCGGAGTTCACGGGTCGTCTCTGCCCCGCCCCGTGCGAGGCCGCCTGCGTCCTCGAGATCCGCGAGGGCGACTCGGTGACGATCAAGCAGATCGAGCAGACGATCATCGACACCGCGTGGTCGAACGGCTGGGTCGTCCCCGAGCCGCCCGAGGTCGAGACCGGGCAGTCCGTCGCCGTCGTCGGCGCGGGCCCTGCGGGGCTCGCCGCCGCGCAGCAGCTCCGCCGGGACGGCCACACGGTCGTCCTCTTCGAGCGCGACGAGTCGCCCGGCGGCCTCATGCGCTTCGGCGTGCCGGACTTCAAGATCGAGAAGCGCGTCATCGAGCGCCGCGTCGAGCAGCTCGTCGCCGAGGGCGTCGAGCTCCGCTGCGGCGTCGACGTCGGCACCGACGTCACGGTCGACCAGCTGCGCGAGGAGTTCGACGCGGTCGTGCTCGCGATCGGCTCGCGCGTTCCTCGCGACCTCCCGGTGGAGGGGCGCGACCTCGAGGGGATCCACTTCGCGATGGACTACCTCTACGTCCGCAACCGCTGGGTCGCGGCGACGCAGCCGGAGCAGCCCGCGCCGCACGCCGCCGCGCCCGAGCCCGAGGCGATCACGGCGAAGGGCAAGCACGTCGTCGTCATCGGCGGCGGCGACACCGGCGCGGACTGCGTCGGGAACTCCCTCCGCGAGGGCGCTCTCTCCGTGACGCAGCTCGAGCTCCTCCCCGAGCCCCCGGTGAAGCGTCCCGACGACCGCACGCCGTGGCCGCTGTGGCCGCAGAAGTTCCGGCTCTCCTACGCGATGGAGGAGGCTCAGGCCGTCCACAAGGGCGAGCAGGACTTCTCCGTCACGACGACGCGGTTCGTCGGCGAGGGCGGCAAGGTGACGGCGCTCGAGATCGCGACGGCCGAGCCGGCGCCGCCGTTCGGCCCCGTCGAGGGCTCGCAGCGCGAGCTCCAGGCGGACCTCGTCCTCCTCGCGATGGGCTTCCTCCATCCCGAGCACGGGCTCGTCGACGGTCTCGGCCTCGAGAAGGACCAGCGCGGCAACGTGAAGGCCCCGGTCTACGCGACCTCGCAGGACGGCGTCTTCGTCGCCGGCGACGCGCGGCGCGGGCAGTCGCTCATCGTGTGGGCGATCAACGAGGGGCGCCAGGCGGCGCGGATGTGCGACCGCTACCTCCGCGAGCTCAGCCACAGCCCGGAGGGCGGCGGACCGCACCCGGGCGACGCCGACCAGGACGAGCGTCCCGACGCCGCCCCGCCGCTGCACGTCGGGCCCGGCCTCGGCGCCTCCTCGCCGCGGACCACCTCCTAGCCCGGATCCGCCGACTCTCGCGGCGCCTGGATCGAGGCTAGGCGACCCCCTCCGGGCCGCCGGCGCGCCGGCGGCCCGGAGGGTCCGGCGACCGGTCGTCGAGCGGCAGCCGCACGTCGACGCGGGCGCCCCTGCCAGGGGCGCTCGTGACGTCGAGCCGCCCTCCGAGCGCCTCGGCGCGCTCCGCGCACGACGCGAGCCCGACGTGTCCCGTCGCCGGGGCGGAGCGGACGGCCCCGGCGTCGATGCCGGCGCCGTCGTCGGCGACCGTGACGCGGACGGAGCCGTTCTCGCGGGCGACCTCGACGGAGGCGCGCGTGCCCCCGGAGTGGCGCACCGCGTTCGTCATGAGCTCGCGGGCGATCGCGAAGACGACCTCGGCGTGCGGCCCGGCGGCCGCCTCGTCGACGTCGACGGTCCACGAGAACCGTGACGCGCGCTCGGTGCTGCGCGCCGCGACCTCGCGCAGGGCCGCGTCGAGCCCGGCGTGGCGCAGGAGGTAAGGGTGGAGGTCGAACACCGCATCGCGGAGCTGGGCGACCGTGCGATCCACCCCCGTGCGGACGAGGTCGAGGTCGGGACGCGCGGCCCCGAGCGCCTGACGGGCCGCGAGCAGGTTCTGGATCGCCTCGTCGTGGAGGGCCTCCGCGAGCCGGCGCCGCTCCCGCTCCTCCGCCTCGATCGCGCGGGCGAGGAGGAGACCGCGCTCGGCGGAGAGGTCGCCGATGAGGCGCTGGCGGCGCTCGAGGACGGCGCTGACGAGGGTCGCGGCGAGCCCGACCCAGAGGAGGTAGACCGTGTTCGTCACCTGGAAGGCGAACCCGGGTGCGCGCGTCTCCGGGTAGCTGATCGTCGCCGCGAGGTAGCAGCAGACCGCGGCGAGCGAGGCGACCCCCGTCGCGCCCGGGCCGCCGAGGAGCGCCGCGGTGACCGGGACGACGAAGAAGCCGTAGCGGAGCTGGCTGAAGGGCCCGCCCGACGCGTAGGTGAGCAGCCCGAGGAGGAGCAGGTCGACCGGGAAGGTGACGCGCAGGCGGGGAGAGGAGTCCGTGAACGCCCGCCACGCGAGGACGAGCGCGTAGACGGCGCCGATCGCGAGGATGATGCGGAAGGTGACGTTGCGCGCGTCGGGATGGTCGATCGCGCGCTCCCCCACGAGGAACACGGGGACCGCCGCGAGGCGGACGACGGCGACGACGCGTGCCGGGTCGTCCCCGAGGCGCTCGAGTGCGAGCCGGCGCGGCATCCCTCACTCGAGGAGGCCGCGCCGCATCGCCTCCGCGACGGCGGCCGCGCGGTCGGACACGCCGAGCTTGTCGTACAGCGCCTGCAGGTGGCCCTTGACGGTCGCGGGGGAGAGGAAGAGCGCCTCGCCGATGTCCGGGGCGCTGCGGCCCTCCGCGACGAGGGCGAGGACCTCCCGCTCGCGCGGGGAGAGCGCGGGACGGTCGCCGCCCCGCGTGCGGATCTCCTGGGCGATGCCCGCCTGGATCTCGGGGGCGAGGACGGTCTCGCCGCGGGCGACGGCCTGGATCGTCGCCCGGACCTGCTCGCGGTCGGCGTCCTTCGAGAGGTACGCCTCGGCCCCGGCGGCGACGGCCTCGTAGGCGAGGGTCCCGTCGAGGAAGGCGCTGATGAGGACGACCTTCACGTCCGTCTCGTCGTGGCGCAGGATCGAGAGGATCTGGAGCCCGTCGTACTCGGGCAGCTTGAGGTCGAGGACGACGACGTCCGGTCGCAGGGAGCGGATGAGCTCGAGGGCCTCGCGGCCGTCCCCGGCCTCGCCGACGAGGTCGAAGTCCGGCTGCTCGCGGATCGTCCTCGCGAGCGCCTCGCGGAACAGGGGGTGGTCCTCGGCGACGAGGATGCGGATGCTCTCCGGCGTCACCGCACGATCGTACGCGTCCGTCCAGCGGCCGCGGAGCGGCACACGCGCCGGGGGGATCCGATCGGAGGGGGTCCGATCGGAGGGTTCGGAACGGGTCGCGATGACCGCCGTCCGCCCCATGGCGCGGGCACGCGCGGGGCGGCACGATACGAGTCGTGCGCTGACCCGACCAACGCCCCGGCGCGACGACCACGTCGCGCCGGGGCGGGGTTGTCGCCCGAGGGTGCCGTGTTCGTCCCCGCATCCTCGCGCCACGGCGCCGCCCGGTCCACGTGCGACCGTGGCCTCCCCGCAGCGCCCCGCCCCTTACCCTGTGACGAATGGATGCCGGATTCGCCCTCTGGGCTGGCCTCGCCGTCTTCGTCCTCGTCAGCCTGGCGGTCGACATGTTCCTCTTCGAGAGGAACCACCAGGTCGCGTCGATGCGGCGGTCCGTCGTGTTCAGCCTCGTCTGGCTCGTCATCGCGCTCCTCTTCGGCGTCGCGCTCATCGTCGCGGGCGAGTCGACGGCGGGGACCGAGTACCTCACCGGCTACGTCCTCGAGCGCTCGCTGTCGCTCGACAACGTCTTCGTCTTCGCGCTCATCTTCGGCGCGATGTCGGTGCCGACGCAGGTCCGGGCGACCGTGCTCGTCTGGGCGATCATCGGCGCGCTCGTCCTGCGGCTCATCTTCATCCTCGCGGGGGCCGCCCTCGTCGAGTCCTTCGACTGGGTCCTCTACGTCTTCGGCGCGATCCTGCTCTTCACCGGCATCCGGATGGCGGTCACCGAGGAGAACGAGGACGTCGATCCCGAGAAGATCCCCGGCACCGGCCTCGTTCGCCGCTTCGTCCCCGTGTCGTCGGGCTACCGGGGAGAGTCCCTCTTCGTGAAGGAGAACGGGATCCGGATGGCGACGCCCCTCCTCGTCGTCGTCGTCGCGGTCGCGACCGCCGACGTCATCTTCGCGGTCGACTCGATCCCGGCGATCTTCGGCATCACGACGGACGAGTTCGTCATCTTCGCGGCGAACGCCTTCGCGCTCCTCGGGCTCAGGGCGCTCTACCGGCTGCTCGACGGAGCCCAGGAGAAGTTCCACTACCTCCGGTTCGGGCTCGCCTTCCTCCTCGTCTTCATCGGGACGAAGATGCTCATCGAGGACCTCTGGCACATCCCGATCGGGCTCTCGCTCGGCGTCATCGTCGCGACGCTCGCGATCGCCGTCGCCGTCTCGCTCCTGCGGCCGCCGGCCCACGGTGAGGGCCCGACGCCGCGACCGCCCGACGAGCCGCCGGGCGCCGGCGGCGCGACGGCGGCCTCCGACATCGCGGGCGCGCGGCGCTAGGGGCCCGTGTCGACCGGCACTGACGCCCCCGGCGGGCGACGCGCGCGCACGAAGGCCGCCAACCGCGCGGCCATCCTCGAGGCCGCGACGGAGGTCTTCGCCGATCTCGGCTACGGCGCCGCGACGGTGCGCGACATCGTCCGGCGCACGGGGCTCGCGAGCGGGACCTTCTACAACTACTTCCCGGACAAGGAGGCGGTCCTCCGGGCGCTCCTCGACGACGTCGCCGTGGAGCTGCGCGCGCGCGTGCGGGAGGCGCGCGCCGGCACGACGACGGTCGAGGCGTTCATCGCGGAGGGCTTCCGCGCCTACTACCGGTTCTTCGCCGAGGACCGGAGGCTCTTCGCGGTCATGCGCCGCAACGCCGGGACGATCCGCTCGCTCTTCGACGAGCCGGCCCTCGGCGCCGGCCGCGAGGAGCTCGCCGAGGACATCCGGGCGGGGGTGGCGGCCGGGCTCTTCCCGTCCGATGTCGATGCGGAGACCCTGAGCGCCGCGATGGTGGGCGCCGGCTTCGAGGTCGCGGTCCGGATGCTCGACGGCGATCCGCCCGACGTGGAGGCCGCGGTCGACTTCATCACGCGCCTCTTCGTCGGCGGCGTCGCGGCGATGCAGGACTGACGTCGCACACCCCCCCCGGGACTCAAGCCCGGGGCCCGCGGTGCCGAGTACTCTCCAGGGTCCGGTCCGCGGTCCCGATCCACCACCAACAGGGGTTCAGCACACACTCATGCGTCGCATCGTCCTCTTCGCCGCGCTCGCGGCGACCACGATGCTCGCCGTCCCCACGGCGAGCCACGCCTTCGCGACCGGCATCGGCGACCAGCAGGCGTCGATGTTCGCCAGCCCGTTCTACGACGGGCTCAAGATGCGCCAGGTCCGCTACATCGTCTCCTACGACGTGATGAGCCACAAGCAGGAGCGCGCGGACGTCGACGCGTGGTTCGCGGCGGCGAAGACGAAGAGGGCGAAGGTCCTCGTCGCGTTCAACCACTCGCGTTTCGGCAACAAGAAGAAGGCCCCCTCGCTGAAGGCCTACCGCAAGGCCGTCTCCCGCTTCCACAAGAGGTACGGCAAGCGCGTGAGCGCCTACCAGCCGTGGAACGAGGTGAACGCCTGCCCCTCGCAGCCGAAGAAGCTCTGCAAGGGCTCGAGCGGCGCGAAGCTCGCCGCCGGCTACTACAAGCAGCTCCGCAGCGTGACGAAGGGCAAGAAGACGATCGTCGCGCTCGACCTCCTCGACACCGACTTCAAGGGCGCCGCGAAGTACATGCGCGACTTCGTCCGCCACTCGAAGCCCCTCAAGCCTCGCCTCTTCGGGCTCCACAACTACTCGGACACGAACCGCAACTCGATGAAGCGGACGAGCTACATCCTCAGGCGGATGCCGAAGGGGAGCAAGATGTGGCTCACGGAGACCGGCGGCCTCGCGCAGTTCGGCGGCTTCAAGTACGACCTGAAGCGCCAGGCGAAGTCCGTGAAGCAGATGTTCAAGATCGCGCGGAAGTACAAGAAGATCACGCGCGTCTACCTCTACAACTTCACCGGCTTCACGGTCTCCGACCAGCCGAACTCGAAGGGCAAGCGCCGCCCGTTCGACGCCGGTCTCGTCGGCCCGGACGGCCTCCCGCGCCCCGCCTACGACGTCGCCCGCAAGCGCGGGAAGTAGCCGCAGCGCACACGACCGCAGTGCAGCGGCCCTCCCGTCCGACGGAAGGGCCGCTGCCGTTCGTCCACCGGGGCGGCGTGAGACTCGGCGGGGGGCGCCCTCCGGTCGATGAGAGGGGCATGCATCGTCCCGGGGACGTCCACCACGCCGTGCGCGGCGCCCGAGCGGGACGCGTGCTCCATCCCGCCTGTCCCGAGGATCCCGCCGGCCTCGCCGCCCTCGAGCGGCGCCGCGGCCGCGGCGTGCGGCCCGGTGGCGCGGCCGCCGTCGCCGCCGCGTTCTCGCCGGGAGCTGCCGTCCCGACCGGCCGGCCGGCGCCCGGCGCGGCGTG